>JAAYYM010000734.1 GCA_012515365.1 Clostridia bacterium | reverse complement strand
ATGTACATTTACATTTGTAGGTGTATCATCTATTACCATTCATAACATCTATTACAAATCATTACGTATGCATGTTTTCCGAAAGGAAGCATACATATAGTCACTATTTTATTCCAAATAATATTGATATAGTATCAGGCGGTCTATCTAACAAATTCTTGTAGCTATATCTTATATCCATCTATAACCGAGAGCATGTTTAGAGAGGCGTTTACCATCGTTATCAGAAATTGATTGCCTTTTTAATATATTCATACTATTCTAAAGGTAGTCCTTTTTTAATGCGATAATGTGCAGCAAAGAGCCGAGCAAGCAGCAAAGAGTCGAGCGCGCAGCGTATAGGACGAGCAGGGAGAGCGGGATGTTATGACGAACAGCTTAGAACAATACAAAGTATTTTATCATGTGGTGAAGCAGGGGAGCATTACGGCAGCAGCAGGGGTATTGACAATTTCACAGCCTGCAGTCAGCCAGACGATCAGGCAGCTGGAGATGCATTTGCAGACGCCACTTTTAATTCGGACTGCAAAAGGAGTGCGGCTTACAGAAGAAGGGAAACTTCTTTATTCCTATGTAGAACGCGGGTATGAAATGATTGAGCAGGGGGAACAAAAGCTGAAAAAACTGCTGGAACTGGATGCAGGAGAGATTCGGATTGGCGCCAGTGATATGACACTGAAATATTATCTGCTTCCTTATTTGGAACAATTTCATATTCAATTTCCTAAAATTAAGGTGACCGTCTATAATTCACCGACACCGGAAACTCTGAACACACTTAAAGCCGGAAAGATAGATTTCGGTTTGATCAGTTCACCGATTAAAGAAGAAAAAGGGTTGTATATGCGAAAGGTAAAGGAAATTGAGGATGTCTTCGTGGCAGGACCTAAATTTGAGTATTTGAAAAATAGGGTGCTTAATTATCAAGAATTAAGTGAGCTCCCCATCATCTGTCTTGAGAAGAATACAAGTACAAGAAAGTATTTGGATTCTTTTTTGCAAAAATCAATGGTGGAGCTTTCTCCGGAATTTGAACTTGCTACCAGTGACATGATCGTGCAGTTTGCAATTCGAAATCTTGGCATTGGAGCTGTCATGAGCGAATTTGCAAGAGAGGCAATCGAGAAAGAAGAGCTCTTTTGTCTTAAATTTAAAGAAACGATACCTACACGATGGTTTTATGTTGTGTATGACCAGAAAAATCCGCTGTCTACAGCTGCCGGACATTTGTTGGCACTGCTGGAAGAAACTGCAACATAGACATAAAAACAAACATAAATACTTCTTATATCAATCATAACAAATATTAATTTTACTTATATACCGCATCATGCTATAATCAATTAACGTAAGACATGATATGTCTGCGCATTTTTTGCGTAATAATCGGATTATATGGATGTAGATGCATTCATGATACCGTATTTTAGGAGGAAGAGAAAATGGTAAAAGCAATCGTTGGGGCTAATTGGGGAGACGAAGGAAAAGGCAAGATCACTGACATGATGGCAGCTGATGCTGATATTATTGTACGCTTTCAAGGTGGTGCGAATGCCGGTCACACAATCGTAAATAAATATGGCAAGTTTGCATTGCATACATTACCTTCAGGTGTGTTCTACGAGCATACGACCAGCATCATCGGTAATGGAGTTGCGCTAAATGTACCAGTTCTATTCAAAGAAGTGCAGGAAATCACGGCTAAAGGAGTACCGATGCCGAAGCTTTTGATTTCAGACAGAGCACAAATGGTAATGCCATACCACATTGATTTTGATTCATATGAAGAAGCACGACTGGCAGGAAAATCATTTGGTTCTACAAAGTCAGGAATTGCACCTTTCTATTCAGATAAATATGCAAAGATCGGTTTCCAGGTAAGTGAACTGTTTGGAAGCGAAGAAGCATTGAAAGAAAAAATAGCTCGCGTATGTGAGATTAAAAATGTGATGCTCGTTAATCTGTATCACAAGGATCCGCTGAATGAGCAGGCATTATTTGATACATTGATGGAATACAAAAAGATGGTAGAGCCATACGTTTGCGATACTTCTTTATATTTATGGAATGCACTTAAGGCTGGCAAACAGGTGTTGCTGGAGGGTCAGCTGGGATCACTTAAGGATCCGGATCACGGCATCTATCCTATGGTTACTTCATCCTCTACACTTGCTGCTTATGGTGCCATCGGAGCCGGAGTACCTCCTTATGAGATCAAGGAAATTATTACTGTATGTAAAGCTTATTCTTCAGCAGTTGGAGCAGGTGCTTTCGTATCAGAGATTTTTGGTGATGAGGCAGATGAATTAAGACGCCGTGGCGGTGATGGCGGTGAATACGGTGCGACGACAGGACGCCCAAGACGTATGGGATGGTTTGATGTGGTAGCTTCTAAATACGGATGCCGTGTTCAGGGAACAACAGGTGTGGCATTTACCGTACTTGATGTCCTTGGTTATCTGGATGAAATCCCAGTTTGCGTCGGCTATGAAATCGACGGAGCTGTTACGACAGAATTCCCTACGACTTCTGACTTGGAAAAAGCAAAACCGGTACTTGAGGTGTTGAAAGGATGGAAGTGCGATATCCGTGGAATCAAGAAATACGAAGATCTGCCAGAAAACTGCAGAAAGTATATCGAGTTTGTTGAAGAGAAAATCGGTTTCCCAATTACCATGGTATCAAATGGACCGGGAAGAGATGATATCATCTATCGTTCTTAACAGGTGGATCAAATGAAGATTACAACAATTATTTTTGATATCGGAAATGTGTTGGCAGAGTTTTGCTGGGAACGTCATTTCCGAAGCTTTGGATTTTCAGAGGAAACCTTTCAAAGGCTTGCAAAGGCAACTGTACTTGACGATACTTGGGATCAGTTTGATAAAGGCGTATTGTCATTTGAAGAGTTGAAAGCACTTTTTATTCAGAATGATCCAGGCATCAAGAGAGAGATTGAAATGGTACTAGAAAATATTTCTCCCTGTATCGAAGTGTACGATTATGCCTATGACTGGATCCGAGAGCTGAAAGCCAAAGGATACCGCGTATATATTTTGTCCAATTTCTCTGAAAAATGTTATATGGAATGCGGAGAGAAGATGAACTTCGTAAAGGAAGCGGATGGTGCGGTGATTTCCTATCTGGAGAAAATGATCAAGCCGGAACCGTGTATCTATGAGCTGCTTATGGAACGTTATCATCTAGAGCCACAGGAGTGTGTGTTCATGGATGATAAGAAAATCAATATTGATGCTGCAAGAGCTCTTGGAATGAAGGGTATTGTGTTCACTACAAAGGCAGCTGCAGTTGAAGAACTGCGTTCACTAATAGAAGAAAACTAACATGCGGACGGCGCAGAACTTATGATCTGTGTCGTTCGTTTTGTATGATCAAGGTGTACGAATCAAAGTGTATTTATCAAAATATTTCTGAAATAAATTCATGGGGGTGCTTTATGAGGAAAGTTAGTTTAAGAGAACGGGTTAGGTATATGTTTGATAAGGTGATGGGGCTTGGCACGATTTCGCTGATCGGAATGTTGTTTTTGATTACAACATTGGTTGTTTTAGTTACAGGTATCCTTTGCAGCCTGCTTGGCAGCGAAGGCTCCGTCGGCAATATGATCTGGATGAGCTTCATGCATACGATGGATTCCGGAACATTGGCGGGTGATGATACATCAGATCTTTCTTTTCTTGTACTAATGACGATTGTTACGATCTGTGGCATCTTTGTCACCAGTATTTTAATTGGTATAATCAGTAGTGGCTTTGAAGAGAAGCTGACTAGCCTGAGAAAGGGTTTTTCTAAAATCATTGAATCCAATCACACAGTTGTGATCGGTTATAATGAGAGTTTATTTACGATCCTGACGGAGCTGATTGAAGCAAATTCTAATCATAAAAAATCGTGCATTGTTGTGATTGGTCAGGAAGAAAAAGAAGTGATGGATGAGCAGATCCGCAATCAAATTAAGGATTTTAAGACGACCAGCATCATGTGCAGAAATGGAAAACCTATGGATGAAACGATCCTTGAGATGGTGTCACTTGAAACAGCAAGATCGGTTATCATTAATGAAGAAGATGATTTTACTGTGATCAAATCAATCCTTGCAATCGTTACGTATCTAAAAAATAAGCAAGCGATGGATGGTGATTTATATATCACTGCTTTGATTCATCAAAAAGAGAATCTTGAGGCCGCAAGAATTGCAACACAGGGAAAGGGTGAAATTATCTTCTTGCAGGATATGATCACCAGAATTTTAGCGAATACATGCAGGCAGCCGGGACTCTCTAATGTGCTGATAGAATTGTTTGGATTTGATGGTGATGAAGTTTATTTTGAATATTTTCCTGAGCTGATTGGAAAGAAATTTGGTGATGTTCTTAATCTATTTGAGCATTCGATTGTAATGGGAATCTGCAAAGGAGACAAGCCTTATATCAATCCTCCCATGGATACTGTTTTTGAAGAGGGAGATCGCGTCATACATTTAGCAGAGGATGATGGGGTGGCAAAGCCAATGGCAGCCCTGCCAGATCTTCAGCCGGAAGCGTATAAAACAAAAGAAGAAAATCGTGAGCGCAATCCATTTAAACTGCTGATTCTTGGCTGTAATGAACAGCTGTCTTCTCTTCTAGAGGAATTCGATGATTTTCTGGATGAACGTGCATCTATCACGATTGCTGCGGATGAACTCTGTGAAGAAATCGCAGCTGAAGCGAGTAAACATGCTTTTGCCGTCAAGCCAATGGAGCTGAATATTTATTCTCTTGAGAATCTGAAAACTCTGGTTCATGAGGATACAAAAAATATTTTGCTTCTCAATGATGATACATGCAGTCCGGAAGACTCCGATCAGAAAATAGCACTTTTGCTTTTGCAGATTCGTTCGATTATTGCAGAGCATGAATGGAACATCAATATCACGAGTGAGATGAATCTGGTGGAAAATCAAAAACTGATGCAGGTAGCTAATGTGAATGATTTTGTTGTAGGCAGCACTATCACGAGTCTGATCAGCACACAAATCTCCGAAAACAGACATCTCCTTGATTTATTTATAGGTTTGCTGATATCAGAGGGATCAGAATTTTATATGAAACCTGCCCAATACTACGTGCAGCTTAACAAGGAAATTGATTTCTATACCTTAACTGAAATTGTCAAAGAACGTAACGAAATACTGATGGGAATCAAACGCGTAGAAAAAGGCCAGATCAAAATCATCCTTAATCCATTAAAGAGCGAATCATTCGTCTTGACTGAGTCTGATTATATGGTGGTACTGGCAGAGGAGTAGGAAAACTTTACTCTTTAAGTTCTATTGAACGCTTTGGTATCGGAATGCATCAGTGGATATAAATGTGAAACTTACTCAGCCTGCTCAGCAGCGAGCAGGTAGAGTAATGGTGAGTTCCAGTAGATAGCTACTTCATTTGTGGAGTAGCTTTGTACGTGGTCAGCGTAGCATTTCGCGGGTGCTTTGCCTGCAAGTGCGGAAGCTACATAAGGATCTTCAAGATTACTATTTGGACCTCCGACTAACATTCCGGGAACAGGGACTCCGACGACCGTTGATACACGATGATGAGGTTTTTTTGGAGAGGTAGTTCCCATTCCGGTCACATAACAGATCGCCATCGGATTGCGGCCAAACAGATAATGCAGGTGATCTGTCACAACAGACTGCGCCTTTATGGCAGCATCTTTTTTCTCATAGGCAGAAGCAAGAGAAATCAACATAGCCTGATTGGATACGGTAAGATTGCTTCCCCATCCATAAGAATCATTCATAGAAATCAGATATCCATTTCGATTAGATGTTTCTATGAGCTGGTGGCTTTGATTGATCAGATCATCTTTAAGCTGCTTGGTCAGTCTTGGATCTGTTTTGGCTTTTGTATCCAAATAAGCAATTACACCAAATGTGCCCATGTCCTGCCAGCCAAGTCCCATCGGCGGATTCTTCTTAAGATGCGATTTAAATTCATCCAGATAATGCGTATCTGAAGTTGCACGATAAAGCTCAGCAGCAGCCCACAGACGCTCATCGATATCAGTCTCATCAGGGTATTCTCCCGTAGCAATATCAGAAGGATTTTTGTACGAGATGACAGATGGATTAGCTTCTAAAAAGGCATATGCTTTTTTTGCTGCATGTAAGCACTGATCTGCAAACTGTTTGTCATATTGACGATAAGAAATTGAGAATTTTGCCATAGCGGCAGCAAAGTCTCCGGTAGCGCAAGAGGATACAGGCATGACAACCAGTTGATCTGTTTCAGCCTCAGGCATCACATCACCGGGGAAATTCGCACAGGTGATTTTATGGTAAACACCACCATCAGCTGCCTGCATACGGAGCAGAAATTCTGCTTCATAACGTATCTCATCCAAGATGTCAGGAATCCCATTGCCACTTTGTGGAATGCGGAAGTCTTTTGTACCATCGAAACTCACAGCAGATGGGTATTTCTCATAAGCCAGCAAAAGATCGGCCATTGTCATTGCACCAGGTACCACATATCTGCCATAATCACCGGCATCATGCCACCCACCTGTAATAGTTACTTCCTGACCGGTTCCATAAATACGAGCTTTTTGCATGTGACATGCAGGGTGCGAAAAGCTGCCTGCATAGTCTTTCGACAGTTCACATCCACAGCGCTGCATATATAGCATTTTGAGAATTTGCGGAAGTGTATCGCTGTAAAGATTCTTTTTGATTTCAAATGGAACAGATTCACCTTCCCCAGAGGTTTGTATGAGATACGAACCAGGGGTTTTAAACTGAGTGAAATCACCACATACACTATACTCTCCAGCAGATTGATTCATGACAGAATCCTTGAGCAAAGCTGAGAAAACTTCTTTTTTTGTCTTAGTATCAATGATCTTAAATTCTTTAGAAATGACCTTGGCAGATTCATTGCGGACAACCACAAGCTTCTTACTGTCAGGTTCATAACCAATCTGATCCACGATTACGTGTTTTAAATCCTGATTAGAATCAGAAGACACCTTGCCTTTGTCACTTTTAAGATATAACGCAACGTCATCTATTGTGATTTCATGAGAGCCGATGGGAGCAGTCTGATCAATACAGCCTAAATTAAAACAAAGGCGTGGCGCAGGATCGCTGTCCTCTTTCATTGTAAAAGGAACTGTCACTGTCTGCATTTTATTTGTGACATCAATGGTCTGTATGACATAAGGATGATAATCACCGGAATTCAGCTGAATGCGAAAGTGAACCTTCCTTGGAACATTTGAAGAAATCTTACATTCCATCAGATATTCACAGCCAGAATCAAGTGAAAAACCATCATGGTAAAGTTGAACACCATGCTCTACTTTTCCTTCATTACTAATTGATAAGACGAGTTGATTATTCTTGACAGCAGTAGTTGCCTGCCCATCCTGCATGAAAGTTGCCCACGGATCCATGCTGCCTGTTTCAAAATCACCATTTGAGATGAGATTTTGGGAGGAAGCAACATTTACATTCTGCCCGGATGACTCCAGAAAAATAGAATTTTCAGAATCAGTGCTTTCCTGACCAGTTATATCTGACTCAGCTCCCTCTAGAGAAGTTATGTTAGCATTTGTTTCCTGCGAAACAGATCCCTCGGAAACAGATTCAAGTTCAATATGTTCTTTCTTGGCACAGCCAACAGGCAGAGCAGCGGCCAAAAGACCTACGATACACAGCAAAGCGGTAGTTTTTTTCATACAGACAGTTCCTTTCATTGACCAATTTCTAATAAATTACATTATTTGAATTCATTATATCGGACAGAATGTAATTTGTAAATCTGCATAAAGTATGATAAAGTAAAACAGATGATTTAAATGAATATTGGAGATTAATCTATGCGGGAGTTATTAAGGATTGCCTTACGTGAGATACTGGTGACCTGGTGCCGTCATAATAATAGCGCATTTGTGACAGGTGTCTGGGTATTGTTCATCACAGTATTTCTTTATGTTATATATAGACTTGTGTATCATTTAAAGAAAAAAGGAAGAAAACAAACGAAGCCATTGAAAGTCCTATATGAGGGACTTTTGATTTCGCTTGCGGGTGTTTATGGCTATTTTTTAATAGCAATCACCCTGTTATCAAGAGAGGCAGGAAGCAGAGAAGGCTTGAATCTTGAGCTAGGAGCGACCCTGAGGGGATCGGTAGCATTGGTGGCACTGGCCTTTGAAAATCTGTTGCTGTTTATTCCATTTGGTGTATTTTTTGCACTGCTTATGTGGGTTTACAAAGGACGTTGCGGAAAGTTTTACAACATCATTCTGTTGGGAGCATTGACGAGTCTTGCTATCGAAACGACGCAGCTCAAATGTGGAATGGGCTTTTTTGAATTAGATGATATAATTTTGAATACGGCAGGTTCTTTTGCCGGCTATATAATTGTATTTATACTGTGGTGCATCTGGAATCTGTATTTGAAATTCGGAGGTCCGATTCGCCCATTTGTGCAGGCTTTACCAATCCTTGTGCTTTTAGCAGTGATCTTTGGTTTTTCGGCAGAACCGGGGCCGGAGTCCGGCGCAGCGAGTACACTTATCACGACACAGATTGTGCATGTGGCAGATGCGATTCTTCCGGGCAGTCTGTCAGAAGCCAGGCAGGCAGAGATCATAGAAAATCTGAATCCGGTCATTCGTAAACTTGCACATATGAGTGAATATGCAGTTCTGGCGGGTGCATTTTTCTATTTTTTACGAGAAAGAGGGTTGCGAAGAAGACTAGTGTTTATACTGTCACTTGTGTCGACGGTGGTAGTGGCAGTTGGTGATGAAATACACCAGCTGTTTGTACCGGGCAGAGACGGTGCTCTTAGAGATGTCGGCTTTGATATTTTGGGGGCGGTGCTGCTGCTTACAGTCGTGTATCTGCTGACGCCCAGAACGCACAGAGAAATGAATAAAGAACAAAGAAAACATGACAAAGTAATCACGAAAAAACGCGCATCAAAACATTGATTTTACAGATAATAGAAAATTCAGACATTGCATATTAAATTTCAGTTTGCTATAATAGATAAGAAAAAAATTACAGATTAGTAAAACAAAATGAGTAAAATAAAAATTTATAAATCTACAAAATAGTAAAACAGACTTAATTAAATTTACGGATAGTAAGGAGATCAAGATGAAAATAGCAGTTGTTGGAACAGGCTATGTAGGTCTGGTGACAGGTACCTGTTTATCAGATAATGGAAACGATGTATGGTGTGTGGATGTTGATCAAAACAAGATTGATCGTTTGGTAAATGGGATCATTCCGATCTTCGAACCGGGACTGACTGAGCTTGTACAGAGAAATTATGAACTTAAGCATCTTCATTTTACGACTAAGATTGAAGAGGCACTCGAGCATGCTGATATCTGCTTCATTGCAGTTGGAACACCGATGGGAGAGGATGGAAGTGCAGATCTTCATTATGTAAAAGAAGTAGCGCTTAGTATCGGTAAACATATGAAGCACCACATGTATGTCATAGACAAATCCACTGTTCCGGTAGGAACTGCAAAAAAAGTCAGAGAAGCAATACAGGATGAGCTAAATAAAAGAAACAGCGATTTGACCTTTGATGTGATCTCTAACCCTGAATTTTTAAAAGAAGGAACTGCAGTAGCGGACTGCATGCGTCCGGATCGTATCGTCATTGGTGTTGATAATCCACAGGCGGCAGATGTGATGCGGGAACTGTATCTTCCTTATGTCAGAAATACAGAAAACTTTATTGTAATGGATATTTCAAGTGCAGAAATGACCAAGTATACAGCGAATGCAATGTTAGCAACAAAGATTTCTTTTATGAACGAAATTTCAAATATCTGCGAGATTGTTGGCGCAGATGTCAATAAAGTAAGACGTGGAATCGGCAGTGATCAAAGAATCGGTTACAGTTTTATCTATGCGGGCTGTGGCTATGGCGGAAGCTGTTTTCCTAAGGATGTACAGGCACTGATCCGTACAAGCCATGTGAATGGATACCAGCCTCAGCTGTTAGAATCTGTAGAGGAAGTCAATAAGAAACAGAAACTGGTTATTCCACAGAAGGTGGTAAAACGATTTGGTGAAGATTTAAGCGGAAAAACATTTGCGATCTGGGGACTGTCTTTTAAACCGGATACTGATGATATGCGCGAATCAGCCGCCATCACGATCATTAATGAGCTGACAAAACGCGGTGCAACTGTAAATGCATTTGATCCAAAGGCTATGAATGAGGCAAAGAGATGTTATCTTAAGGATAATGACAGTGTGAATTATGTGTCAGCTAAATATGACGCACTGAAAGATGCAGATGCACTGATTCTTGTAACAGAGTGGAAGGAATTCAGGAGTCCGGATATGGACGAGGTACGCAGACTGCTGAAAAATCCCATTGTATTTGACGGCAGAAATCAATATGAAAAGAAAAGCATGCTGCGAGATGGCTTTGAGTACTATCAAATCGGTGTAGGAAGATAATCAGAGGGAACAAAGATGAATAGAGTATTAGTAACCGGCGGTGCCGGATTTTTAGGTTCACATTTATGTGAGAGACTGGTAAGAGAGGGAAATGACGTTATCTGTGCAGATAATCTTTTTACCGGAACTAAGGAAAATATTGCACATCTGATGAAAGAATTTAATTTCGAATTTATCCGTCATGATGTTACCAATCCGCTTTATGTGGAGGTAGATCAGATTTATAATCTGGCGTGTCCTGCGAGTCCGATCCATTATCAGTATAATCCGATCAAGACGACAAAGACCAGTGTATATGGCGCCATGAATATGCTGGGACTTGCAAAAAGAACTCATGCGCGTATCCTGCAGGCAAGTACAAGTGAGGTTTATGGAGATCCGGAAATCCATCCACAGCCGGAAAGCTACCGTGGATGCGTTAATACGATCGGTATCCGTTCCTGCTATGATGAGGGCAAACGAGTTGCTGAAACTTTATTTTTTGATTATCACAGACAGCATGATGTAGATATCAAGGTAATGCGTATTTTTAATACATATGGACCTAGAATGCATCCAAATGATGGGCGTGTGGTTTCGAATTTTATCGTGCAGGCATTAAAGGGTGAAGATATTACTATTTATGGAGATGGCTCACAGACCAGAAGCTTCTGCTATGTAGATGATCTGATTGAAGGTATGATCCGTCTGATGAACAGCAGAAAAGGATTCACCGGTCCGGTTAATCTCGGAAATCCGGGCGAATATACGATTAAACAGCTGGCTGAGAAGATCATAGATCTGACCGGAAAGAAGTCACAGCTTGTGTATCAGTCACTTCCTCAGGACGATCCAATGCAGAGAAAACCAATTATCGAACTTGCAAAGAAGGAGCTTGACTGGGAACCGACCATTTCACTGGAAGAGGGACTTGTTAAGACAATTGAATATTTCAAAACCATTATATAAGAAAAAATGAGCGACGTATTTAGTAGTGATATGATACGACAGCTCATTTTTTCTTGCTTATGTAAGTGACTATTTACTTGGTTTTATCGGGTTCTTTTTTTGATAACAGGCGGTAAATAATCATGTATCCGTATAGCAGTACCGGAACAGCGATTGTAGCAGCGACTGATGCCCGGAAAAGTATGTAGGTGTCAGGATTGTCAAAAATCGCGAATAGTAAGGTGGAAATATACAGACCTGCTAGTATAATGATGCCAATAACTGCTAATACTCGTTTCATAAAATCCTCCATTAATCTGAAATATAAAAGATACCAATTGCGCCTGGTCCGCTGTAGGTTCCGATTGTAGGACCCATGCAGACATTGTATAGAATGTTAGTGATTCCTGCTTCTTCGAGCTGCTTTAACAGAGCGTTTCCTTTTTCTAGATCATGAGCATGACCGATTAACATGGGAAGTCCTTCTTTAGAAGGAAGCTCTGCAAGCTGTGTAACCATCCATTTTGCAGCAGCCTTTTTTCCTTTTGCTTTCTTTACGACTTCAATCTTACCATCAATCAGAGATACGATTGGGTGTAACCCAAGTGTACTGCCGACGAAAGCGACTGTCGGAGAAATACGTCCGCCTTTTTTGACATATTCAAGTGACTCCAGTGCAACATAAAGGTGAAGCTTTGGAATATATGCATTTACTGCATCTGTGATCTCTTTTACACTTGCACCGTTATCACGCATTTTGGCAGCTACAATGGTTAAAAGTCCAAGCGCACTGCATACATTCAGTGAATCAATAATTGTAATTTTATCAGAATCCAAAGAGTCCTTTGCGATGGTTGCAGACTGGCAGGTTCCGCTTAAGCAGCTGGAAATCAGAATGCAGATGATTTCATCGCCCTGATCAAGAAATTCCTTAAACTTTTCTTCAAAATCATAAGGATTTACCTGAGCGGTGGTAGGAAGGTTCTGATAAGTCGTCAGTTTCTCGTAAAACATATCATCTGTTATGTCAATACCACTCTTATAAACTTCTTCATCAAAACGAACGGTCAGTGGCATAACCTCAATGTTTAGTTCCTTTGCGCGAGCCTGTGTGATATCGCTGGAACTATCGGTAATAATACGGATCATGGTAGTAACTCCTTTGTGTGATAAATTTGACGAAGCATGTAGAAAAGAAAACTACATGGTAAAGCGTTCTTGTCTACATCAGTTTACAATGAATTGTTAACTATGTCAACAATTCTCATGATTCTCCTTCACCACGTAATGGAGAAGGTCTTTTTTGCTTCTTTCGTTCATAAAGGAGTTCATCAGCCTGTTTGATAATTTCATTTAATGTAATATCTTTTGTACAGGTCAATGTAGTGTAACCATAAGAAAGTTCTACGAAGTAGGGCAGTTTTTTTTCACTGTTAAAATGGAGGGTATGCTTATCGATTCTGTTTTCAATATGATTGATTAATGTGGTATCCTCGAGCAGTGCAAAGGCAATGAATTCATCTCCGCCGATTCTGGCAATGACGTCATTGCGTCTGAAACTTTGCTTTAAAATGGATGCAGCACTAATCAGGGCCTGATCACCGGCCTCGTGTCCATAGCAGTCGTTGATAATTTTCAGATTATCGAGGTCTGCAAAAAACAGAATGCCTGTTTTGCCTGTATTGATAGAAACCAGAGAATTCACCTGATCAAAAAAGCCTCTTCGATTATATAAATGTGTCAGCTCGTCAGTTGTAGAAATATTCATCAGACGGCGGTTGATATTCAGAAATTTAAATGCAGTACTGATTTCAAGGCTCACTGTGTAAGCGGTACCAAGATATTCTTCGGTCAGATCACAGACTAACAGTCCATACTGTTCATTATTTAAAAACAGATTATAAACAGATAAAAGCTGACGTTCGTCAGAAGCAACATGTTTATTGTCAAATAACTCACCAATCGGTGTTATCCGCTCTTCATCATGCAGGATGAAGCAGTCAGGGCCGTGATGATATGCAACTAACTGGATTTGTTGTGGTTTATGCCAGGTATTCATGGGATTATGAATGATCGGTGCATCAAATAGATAGAGATAGGATGCGCGAATTCCGATCAGATGAAGCGTATTCAGCATCTGCGTAAGTACGGCATTGATGTCATTGGCATTGATCAGAGATTCACGTACAATTCTTGAAGTCAGCCAGCGCAGTCTGCGCTCTTCGGAAGCGTGAACTTCTTTTTTCTGAGCTTCACTTGAAAGAATAAAATCAATCATAGCTGAAATTTGATCATTCAAATACTGCTTGACTGATGGATCATTTGCATGCGCCATGACAAGGGTCAGGAAATCCTTGATTGCAAAATTAAGCTTATAATTTTTAAGTAAATTGAACCAGTCCTCATGCAGACTTTTTTTCAAAAGAGAAGAGAAACGCTCTGTAAATTCATCTGTTGATAAACCGGTTTCAAAACTCATACATAATTCAAATAATTGTGTCAGATAGGAACGGAATCCTTGTGTCAGCGGTTCGGAATCCAAATGATGCATCGTGAAGGTAAGAGCCCTCTCAACACATTCTTGAATGTTATAATGGCAGTTATGATAGATATTTGGGCGGATATTTGAGCAGCCACAGGAAACTCTTTGCATAAACTGAGATGGAATGATCTCTACTTCGGGCTTTCTGCCATGATAAACCTCGATGCCACGTACAACAGAACGATAGCCAAGCAGATGGACATTGGTGCTGACTGTTGACATGGGCGGTTCGGCAGAAAAGGAACTAAGAACATCATCAAAACCGGTGATGGCAATATCTTTTCCAACCGTTAAACCACGCTTTTTTAAAACACGATAACATACAAGAGCCATCATGTCATTGGCGCAGCAAAGTGCTTCAAGGTCCGGGTTTTTATCTAATAATTCATCAATAGTATTATCGCAGTATTTTGAAAAATTTCCATATGGAAGCCATGAAGGATCAACAGGAAGCTGATACTTTTCCATGAGATTCAGATAAACAGCCAGACGTTCTTCAGAGTCGCGGTTGTTTTTCTTTCCATTAATAAATGCAATTTTTTTATAGCCGTGATCTACGATCAGATGCTCGACACATTTTCCAAACTCTACTTTGTTATCTAACATCAGACTATAATAACCGTCGACTTGTTCCTCCATGATGATGAGTGTCATGTCCTTGAATTTATCAAGAAAGGTTTCAGGCTGATCTTGAATAATAAATGAATAAAGAGTGCCTAATGAGATGATAATGATATCAAGATGGGCATCAATCGCGTAATCATAAATTGTATTAATCTGATAATCATATTCTGCAGGCTGAGAAGGATTGTTATATGCAGAAACATACATTGCAGGAAAAATCCTTATGTTGACGTCATAATCGGCAGCAGCATGGATGATTCCGGCGCTTAAATCAATCACATATTCAGCATTCAGATGACAGAGAAAAACTCCGACATTTAATCTTCTATCTAGATCTTTCATCTTAAGCCCCTTTACTTTCCATAAATGTGCAGATAATCTGTAAAGAACATCTATGTTCAATAAAATAATCATAACGAAATCTAAACAAATGTGCAAGAGAAATCAATCAAAAGAATTAATCAAAAATAGGAAATTCGTTGAAATAATTGATCAGGTAGTATATAATAAACGTTAGCTTGTGGATTTTGCAAGATGAGAAAACAATTTAGGAAGGTAAAACACAATGGCATTATTAGAACAATGGAGAGAAAAGGCATATTCGCCAACAGCAAATAAGGGTGATTTACAGAGATTATGGGCAGCATATTTTGATAAGGAGAAGGAGATTTATCAGAAGCTTTTAAAGAAACCTGATGAAGCTGTTACCGGTACCGTTAAAGAGCTGGCTAAAAAATATAAAGTGGATATTATGACGATGGTCGGATTCCTTGACGGAATCAATGACAGTCTGGTTGAGGCAAATCCGATCGAGGAAATGGAAGAGGATACACAGGTAAGTCTTGCATTTGATAAGGAGTTGCTCTATAAAAATATGGTAGGCGCAAAAGCAGACTGGCTTTACGAGCTGGAAGAATGGAATAAGATCTTTGACGAAGATAAGCGTAAGGCTCTTTATAAAGAACAAAAGATTTCAACTACAATCGTAAAAGAAGCCAAAGTATTTCCTAATGATCCATGTCCTTGCGGCTCCGGCAAAAAATACAAGAAATGCTGTGGCGTGAGATAAACGTATAAAAAAACAAATTCAACACGTAGAAGAGAAGAGTAAGATATTAAATCCTTCATCCAGAGAAGAATATCAAATGT
>JAAYYM010000733.1 GCA_012515365.1 Clostridia bacterium | reverse complement strand
TTTTTCTCGATAATCGACACCTTTCATTTCTTCCGACATGGCTGTTTTGCGGTACATTTTCATTCCCAATATGTAATCTACTTTTTCTTTTGCAGTATAGCAATGCGACTGCATGATCGGAATGTCGATGCCTACGAACTCTGTTTCATTTAGGGTAGTACCGCCGCCTGCATCATGAAGTAAGTAAATGAAAGAATACCAGTCCTTACATACAACTTTGTTATCCTCTTGTTTTATGACAATTTGTTCAAGCTTTTTCAGTCGCCGTTTATCATTTCGTTCTGTAAATATGTCTTTCATAAAATCATAGATGTACGTATCATTTTCTGCACCATCGCAGACATATTGTGCCATACCGATATATGCTTTATATAATTCAGGATGAGCTGCTGCAGCTTCAAGGGCAATCTTGCTTCCACCCGAAAATCCCATCAGATAGATTTGTTCCTTTTGGAAACGATCCTTTAGGTATTCTGTTACTGCTACAGTGTCCTCTATTAACAGCTTCATCGTGATACTCTTTGGATCGATCTCCTTGTCATACACGATTCACATGCCGCGGTAATCCCAATAGCAAACCGTATATTCATCCTCCAGATGCATCTCCTTATACTTTTCATTAAAGAAATAATCATCTGTCCCGGGGCCACTAGAAACAAACAGCAAAACAGGATTATTCAAGTCTTTTCCATTTATGAAAAATCCGTTTTTGGCACCATTACATTCTACTATTATTTTCTCACAGATACTGTTCGGCAGAATATTCCCTTCTGCATCCCGATATGGTTTCACTTTTCCGCTGCTGATGACAAATGCCCATATCAAAATCAAGGCAACGATCACAGCAATCATTCCTAATATGATATACTGAAACATGTTTTTTACTCTCACTTTCTTATCCTCTTTTCAATCTTTACAGTGTTAAGTTACTAATGCAGTATATCGCGCAGTCTTTACGCTGTCAAGATTAAATTGATTTACTTGAGGGTTATTATTTGGATTTATATTGAAATTATATTTGGATTTCTGACGGTTTTATTTTGTAATAAAATGATCCAGCTCTTCATCTATTCGTTCTGAATTTCCCTCCATCAGATGACCTCCGCTTTCAAACAAGATGGCATCGCAATTTGGAATTTCCCTGCTCCATTTTTCCACCAGATCGCAGGGTGAAAGTTTATCATCTTTTGCATGCAGGATCAGTACCGGAACCTTCAAATTTCTTAAGTCATACTGTTGCGGATTGTTGTGCATATCTGTGTTTGTTACTTTTGCATCATAGACGATTCCAGCTTTTTTATCTCCAAATGGCATGATCATTTTAATCGTCTCGGCATCCATTCCCATTAATGGTTGAAACAGCGGACTAAAAAACCACATCATAAAATCATTACAGAGAAACGCGGGCGGTCCTGCATAGCTGATTTCTTTTTCTGGTGTTTCAAACTGCGGATAGGCTGAGCAAAACAGAATAAGTCCTTTGGTCCGTTCCGGATATTTGAGCGCAAATTCGATAGCACTTGTACCTCCGGCTGAAGTCGCCAAAATGTATGCACGATCAATTTTCAAGTGATCCAATAACTCTACATAAGCCTTTGCCTGATCTTCGATTGTCGCCTGAACTGGCATATCTGTACCTGTATAGCCAAATCGGGATGGTGCAATAATGCGATATGTATCTATCCGCTCACCCAAACTGTCATATGCCTGGTCGAAGCCGCCGCATATGCCATGACAACTGATAATTGCTTCTCCGTCACCTGCATCTATGTAACTCATTTTTCCAAAGGTTGTATCAAATGTTTCTACCTGGTTCAGATAAAATTCCATCCGTTTCGCTGATTCCTTTTTTACTTTTTGAAATTTAATTCCCGTGAAAACTGCTCCTACTATAATGATCACTCCCAAAACAATCCATATATCTTTCATTTTCATGTTTTCCTCCATTTGTAATATTTCGTTCAGGCAATTGTGTGTGTCTCTCCGATTGTAAGATTCTATTCTGGCAATTGTTTTTTCTCTATTTGTAAGATTCTATTCCGACAATTATGAAACTCTCAAATCCTAAGAACAGATTTTATGAATGTGCATAATTTTCTCCAAAGGCTTTTACATGAGCAAATAGTAATTCCTTGATTTCATCGATTCCGTCTGGATTACAATCATATCGCTGGAATAAAAGCAGGATTGGTCCATAGAAATGCAGGGCTGCTACTGTTGGATCAGCGTCCTTAAAGTAGTGATCCCAGATCAGTTTTTCAAATGTTTTTGCCTGACTTTTCACTGCGCCATCAAGGAAAAAACGGTTATACTGCATGGCAATGTCCGGATGCTCAAACTGCTCTCTCATCAATAGTCTTCTAAAATCTGATACCATCGGATCCTTTGTATACAATTCAAAAAGTTTCCATGCCATATCCAAAAGCTCTTTGTCCATCAGCTTCTGATAGCCTGCTGTCACATCATTTGATACAGCTTCCGGAACCTGATATTCCATGTAAGTTTTTGAAATGCTCTCCTTGACCGCCTCTATAACCTTCTCTAAAATATCCTCTTTATTTTTATAATGCTTATACAATGCACTTTCTCTGACACCCACCGCCTTTGCAATTTCACGGACAGACACACCGTCATATCCCTTTTTTGCAAATAACTCTAATGAAACCTGTATGATCTTTTCCTTTGTCGTCATGTCTTTTCCTCCAATTAAATAAGGTGAACAATTGTTAACTTTATTGTAGTTAACAATTGCTCACCTGTCAAGTGTTGATTTTGACCTGATTTTGCTTTCACTTATTTGATTAGTCTATATTTTTGATTTTTTGCTTAATCAGCGCATACATCTCCATATCAATTACTGTTCCATTTTTAACAGCATTACTATGTAAGGTTCCTTCAAATTGAAATCCTGCCTTTTCTAAGACATGGCAGGATGCTCGGTTATAGGAAAATGGATCAGCGAAAATCCTGATGATATCGGTCGTCTCGAATACATATTTGCAGATTTGTTTCACCGCACTTGTGGCAAGTCCATTTCCCCAGTATGGTTCACTGATATAGTATCCCATCTCTGCTGTTCTTGCGTGTATATTCTCACATCTGAATACTCCGATACTGCCGATTGCCTCATCATGAACCGTTATGGCAAATGCAAAGGTTTTGGTCGGATCCGCAGACAACATCGACGAAATAAAAATCTCTGCATCTTCTTCAGTAAAAGGATATGCTAAGCCATCTCGTAAATTGTTTTGAATATTTCGATTGCTCAGCATCTTTGCCAGATTCACTTTATCTTCCATTCTCCATGGTCTGATGCTACATTCCATTCTCTCATTCCTCTCTTTAAAATAAATCAACAGGCAATTGCGAAGCTCACGATCCTAAGAACAGATTTCATGAATTTACACCAAATAATTAAGAAGTCAAGTCCATCTTTTCGGCATATGGAGAAGCTGACAGATATGTTTTGTCAAACGTATGCTTTACATCTTCCAAAGCAAGCCACATATCAATCGGTATTTTTCCAGTCGTGCTGTATATGCAGTGATTTGTTTCATTTAAATGAGTGACCATTAATGAGCGCATCATGCCGGACCCAAAAGTATCTTCATCATCCTGATATTGTATGAAATCATTTAGCACTGGTGCTATAAATTCCTCAATTGTTCCATGTAATGCATATCGCAATGTTCCCTGCCATTCATTTGGCTGATTGGTCTGATCATTAAAACGTTCTTTTAACAAATCAAACTCTTCCTCGTAAGCCAACGGACCTGCACCATGACGTGTCACATAGGAACGCGTCACATAAACCAGTTCTCTTGCCTGATCTGCTAAATACTGTTTACAAAACTCCATGGGATAATGAGCACCGGTACGTGATGGGGTCAGATATGGTGCATACTGCAGATAATTTTCATCTAATAAGAGTCCCTGCGCACCCTCAAAGATGAGTTCATCATAATCTCTGACCTTCCCAGCTTCGATGATCTCAACTGTTTGTGCAAAACGGCACATGGTTTCTGCTGCATTATAAAGAACCTGATCATTTTTAAGCAGCTCTCCATATTCGCCGATCTGATTATCCGCCATTCGATTATCTGTCATTCGATAGTTCGCCTTCTGATACTCTGCCATCCGAAGTGGTAAATATTCTCTGCGGATTCGCTTAAGCTGTATGACAAGATCCTGTGCGGACATCCCCTTCACTGCTGCCAATGGTAGTCGGAATTCCTGATGTTTAGAACGTTCAACGGCCTCATTGATGCCCATGCCACAGCTTCCATGCCGTTTAGTACCCCGCATTGTCTCTACCGCCATGTTCATCAAAACATCATCGATCGTAACACATCTGCATCTTCCACTTGCATAGAGCTTTGGTTTCCGGTTGCACATCTGTTCAAACGACTTTAGTTCGTTGGATAATTGATACAAATCAGGAAGAAAGTTCTCTGCCCAAAATGTATCTGCATGGCGAAAGGATCCCGATGAGAGCTGATGAAACACAAATCTTTTTTGATCTGGCAGCTCAACCGTGTGTCCTGCCTGTGCCCCACCATTATGGCGTATGACAAGGCATGATTGATCCTTGCTTTTCGCCATTGATGCGAAATAGTCAACTGCAAGACCTTTTCCTTCATCCCCAAAGTTTTTTCCTATAATGATATGGATACTCATTTTCCAAAGATCCTGCGGAAAAATCCGGATATACCATTTTGCCTTTTGTTCATTGGTTTGACGTCTATTGTGCCTATTGCTTTCGATACAATTGACTGTACCTCCTCAGGCCACTGACTGATGACTGCACAACGCTCCATTCCATTTGCTAACTGCATGATGGAAATGATAACTTCTCCAAGATACTCTATGTTCTTAGGATCAAGATCTGCCACCCGCCCCGGGAGGAACTTCTGCCATGTATCAAGAGCACCGTTATTACTCATAGCGGTCACAATATGGAATATTTCATATTTTTCACTGGCCATGTTCCTGATCTGACTTAATGTCAAGTCAGCCGTTATATCATCACCATATATTTTCTTAACAGATGTTGTTGTCAAAATGTCATCGTCGCCACCGCATACTTCATCTCCAATGCAAAAAAGAAACGCTTTCTTGTTGTGTTTGTCATAACAGTCAGTCTTTGTATGCTTTGCTGCAAAATACCATACCAAGGAATCATAGCTGTATTTGTTGCCACCAAAGCCGACCCACATATCTAAAAGCTGTTCTACGATTCGGATATCCGCCTCAAACTGCGTTACCTGTAAAGGTGCATCATTATATGGTCCGGTAAATGGTGCACATAAAATGTGCGGATTTGTAACCGGCTGTTTATCATAAATTTCTGTAACCGTTTTGTTTAAAGAATTCTTTGCAATTTCTGCTGCCAGATATCCCATCGATCCTGTTACATCAAATCCTATGATAATAGGCGTCGCTTCTGGCGAATCATCACTGTCACGTGACTCTCTATACGTAATCAGTTTCGGATCAAATCTATCCTCCAGCTGCTCATGTTGAAAAATATCTCCGGCCCCTGAAGCCTGATTGATACCTCGACTGTTTCTTAATTTCTCCCAATCACTTGCTTGATAACTTCCATAACCCATTTCTCTTCCTCCTCAAAATTAATGTTTCTTTAAATGTGATGCTCCTAAATGTATTGCTCTCTGAATGTATTGCTTTCTAAATATACTGCTCTCTGCATGTGATTTAAAACGAAATCGTACACTTACTTTGATGTTCCACATGAATCAGAGCCATCGATCTTGCAATACGTTCAGCTACTGATTGATCCATCTGCTTTAATGTTTGATTAACATCTGCACCATTTGTAACCGCCATAATAGCAGTGATCAAGAATGACAGATAGCAAATATCATGCTTATGTATGGTCGTAGCGTACCCTGGAAGGAGCTTTTTCCACGCAGAAACTATCTGCTGATCGTCATAGTGCCCTGTTTCAATATGGATATGAAATACATGGTATTTTTCACGCACCATGCGTAGAAGTTCTTCATTCGATAAAGAATATTGCGTTTGATCATTAAATACATTTCTGATTTCTACTATACTTAAGTCCTTGTGGCACTGATCGTCACCAATGGTAAATAGGAAACCCTTTTTCTGTCTTTTTTCATAGCAGTCACTTTGCGTATGTCTGGCTGCAAAATACCAGAGAAGATTATAGGATTCTCCGCCATTACCACCTCCGCCACCTTCTAGAAATAGATCCGTCAGCTGTTCAATGATACGAATATCGGCTTCAAACTGTGTCACCTGGAGTGGCGACCGATCGCTCTTGCAGTCTCCAATGGCACTACACAAGATATGTGGATCAGATACGATTTGATTTTCATAGAGTGACATGATTGTATTGTTCAATGAATTCACTGCCAGCTCTTTTGCCAGATATCCCATAGAAGCGGTCGCATCAAACCCAATGATAATGGGTGTCGAGTTTGGCGACTCCGCACTGTCTCTGGATTCTCGCAGCTGCACCCGCCTGCTGTCATATAGTGATAAGGTATCACGATTTACGAACACCTTGTCAAAGTTGCTGTCAGTTGTTAGTCCTTTTTTACCTCGAAGATGATTCCAGTCACTTGATGTATAGCTGCCTGTTCCCACGATTCTTACTCCTTTTGCGTGTAAATCTGTTCATCATCTGTTCCCATTTTCACAAACTTCCGCTTTCCATATGCCTGAATCAGCATTTTGTCCCAGTATGCAAAATCATCATATGCATTGTCGGCTGGTTCTCCACTGATAAAATCAGCAAGTGCTTTTGGTATATCAGAGGTTTCTTTTACTTTTGAGGGCATATCACATCCCAGAAGATATGCTGCACTGTTGCGCAAACCCTGCAGATTTTGTTTCATCGTTAACAGAGTACTGCCATTCGTCATATAAGAATGATTTTTTCCCGCATTCCACCAGTTGCCATACAGGGATGCTGTATGTGCATATGGATTAATAAAGAGTGTGTCCGGATTGATCTGCGGATGCACCAGACTGTTATATTCCAACACGCAACACAGATTTTCCATTCTGCTGATAATCCATGCAACATGTCTTCCTGGCAGTTTACCAAACAGTCGAAGCGGATACTCGTCATCCTCCTTTTTTACTACAAGAATATAGGTTCCATCAGTCAGTTCAAAGCCACCATTTACTTTAGGAAAAAAGTTTGACAGCTGTCGTGTATCAGCTGACGGATAATCAATAAAGGAGACTACCTTGCGATACTGTTCCAATTTTGAAACTCCGGGTTCTCTGAAATGATATACGATATTGCGCCTTGCAATATATACATCTGCTTCCTTTTCCGCATATCGATACATATATTTGATCTCTATATTGTTTCCGTCTATTGACTGAAAACTTTGTTCAGCAGCATTTTCCCACAGTCGGTCTGATTTGAGTTTTCGATTTCTCTCATCCTCATCACCTGATAGAAAATCACACATCTGATTATAAAAATCCATATAATAATCAGTATCCTCATGATTCAGCACATAGCTGCTCCCGCAGTAATGACAAGTAGCAACAACTGCTGATGCGTCAAGCGTCATCATGCCGCCGCAATTTTTGCAGGTCAGATTTTTCATAACATTCACGTCCATTCCCTTGTTTGTTCACTTTTTAAAGTAAAACTCATAACCAGTATTATACTTTATTCACCGTATTTAAACAAGACAAGATATACAATATGCACGGTGTTAATATGCAAAATATACCCGGCGTTCATTAACTCACCGGGTACATTTTTATGTTAATTCCTACATGCACTTTTCTCATTTTTCTCTTTTCAGCATGCAATTTCATTTTTAGAAACAAATTCTGTATACTTGCTCTAGCGAACCGGAACAAGCTTCAATTTCATGACAGCAAAGAATTCCCTGACAACATAATGAATTCCAACCGGAAACAAGGTTCTGGCCGGAACGCCTGATACATTCTCATGTCCAAGTTCTCCGGCAATTAATAATGATCTATATATATGAAATCCATTTGTCAGAATACCCACAGTTTCTGCATCCTGCGGAATCAACTCAAAGCTGTTTCGCAGATTTTCTTCTGTACTTGTAGATTGATCTTCCATCAAAATTCGCTTTGCATCAATTCCCTGATTCACCAGATAATCACGTATACACTGAGCTTCACTGATATCCTCATCTGCACCCTGGCCACCTGATGCGATTGCGATGGTTTCCGGATTAGCAGACAGGTACTCATATGCGCACTGCATACGCAGTAATAAAGGACGCGTAGGCGTTGTTCCCCTGACACCGGCACCTAATACGATTACATAAGATAAGCCAGATTCCGGTTTTGTCGTCATACCGGAAATGATCTGTCCCTCAACGAATAAAAACGTTACTGTCATCATAACAAGGACAATTCGATAAATCACGCAAAACCATTTGGGCGGTTTATGCTTCCAAACACCCTTTATCTCACGATTCAACATCAGAAAACGTAAGGCACAAAAGCCACCAGCCAAAAGCCATACCCATATCCATGATAGCCATAGACCACTATAAGCCATGCATACGAAAAAATATAGCAGGCACAGTACACTCATAATGAAAAATAATACTCTTTTTATTTTTTTCCATTTCATCTTAATTGAATTTCCTTCTCACTTATAGACTTCTCTTGCCTGTGACCATACAAATTATAACAGAAAGGAACTACTTCTACAATTAAGACTTGCCAATTACTGATTCACTCCTATTGATCTACTTCTATATAATTCACTCCTATTGATTCACTTTTACTCATTCACTTTTCTCAGCAAAACTGCCCGACTTAATTTGATCTCCTGATTTTTTACAACGACAAATCCATTTTCACATGCATATCGGATGCTTTCATCAAAGCAGGCTTGCTTAACATGTCCTGTTGGTTCTGCAAACAACAATTGTCCCCCTGCTTTCATAGCTGAATTAATTTCCTGAAACAGATGATTACGGTCCGGCACTTCATGCGCGACTGCAAAAAGTAATACAAAAGATAATTGATTCTCCCACTGCTCCAGTTCCAGTGAATTTTGGCTACAGTTATGTAATATAATCTGTTTTTCACAGTTTTCCTTAGCTGCCCTTTTTTCAAGCGACTGCAGCATTTCCTTTTGTAAATCTACTGCAACTACCTTTCCACCGACCCCTACCATTTGCGCCATCGGTATCGTAAAATATCCCATCCCGCTACCGATATCAGCAACGACCATATCCGGATTTATCAGATCCTTTAAAATGATTTCAGGGTTCTGTCTTTTTCTTCTGATAAATAAAATTCCACTAAAGAGACGTGCCTTCCACCATGGAAAGACTTTATACTGCTGCTTATCTTCGATCATTCCAGCCTTCACAAAATGTTTATTCAGTATCAATTTACCGATATAGGCACCAAGCAACGCCGTCACTGCATTCATTAACAGAATAGGAAGCAGATAATTCATATTAAAATAACGGTCATACAAATGGATCGTTTCAGCCGTCATTCCCCGCTCTGCTCCACGTGACAGCAGATAATTCGTTCCGATCAAAAATCCCGGCATATAAATTCCAGCTGCAACTGCAACCGCATATCCGGCATAGGCTGCAGCGATACGTGAAAACTTTTTATATTGCCCAGCGATCAACTCTGCCAGCAGACCGCCTGCGATGCATCCAACAGTAGTAAAAATCCTTCCACCGAAAACACCGACAAGACTCATAAGTGCTGCACATAAAAAGAACGTTCCACGCTTATGTACCTTTAATGCAATCAACATATAAATGGTTCCCATAACTGCAAACGCTGCTGCTGTTGAAAAAAACAATCCGATAACAGTCGTACAGGATATGATGACCGCTACTGCATAGCAGACGATTGCCACAGTGCTCAAAATTCCAATAAAAATCAAATCTTTTACATTCATTCTTTTACTTTTCATATTTGATACCTCTTCCCTTCATAACTCCTTGTTCTTTCATTCATAAATCCATACTCTTTTCATTCATAAATCCATGCTCTTTTTGTCTGATTATCAATACCTCGAACCATTGCTGTAGCGGATAATTCATCTGCCAGTCTGACGCTCCTCATCAAGATAGGAACCAGCATATATTCGATCCATTGTACAGGCGCTTTTATGAAAGCTAATACCGAATAATCAATTCCTCGTATTTTGAGACTGTCACGTATATAATGCATTTCTAACTTCATGGTTGGCAGATAGCGTAGCATGACAGCAAATGGAATGACAATCTGACGCGGTAGTCTCAATTTTTCAAGTGTTTCGATCATCTCTCCAATCGTAAGGACTCTCATCAGTGATGCCCCTAGCATACGTAGAAACAGAAATCTTGGCAGGATCTGCAAAATTGTTAATACAAAGATCCCTGTCGTACCTGTCAGCACACTACTGTAAACAGACTGAAGCAGGCAAAATAACACAATGGCTGCGCTCATGGTAAACGCCGGAAAGATGATCCCCGATAATAGCATGATCAAACCAACTACTCCCGTCATGATCAGCAAATACAAATTATCGCGTAAAACAACTGATAAAACTGACAAGACAATTACAAGAAGCACTCTGATTCTGGCATCTATACTAATGACACCCTTATATTGTCTGCTCATAAAATCCACCCTCCTTTAGTTCGACTACACGCTGACAACAGATTTCAATAAACTCAACATCATGTGATATAATCAATACAGCCTTTCCTGTATGCGCAATTTTTGTTATAAGCATGGCAAGTTTTCTCATACTATCTCCATCCAACCCGCTGGAAGGTTCATCAAGAACCAGTATTTTCGCCTCACTCATCATAGCCGCTGCAATCGTAACCCTTTGTTTTTGTCCTCTGGAAAGTGCCATTGGATGACATTTCTTATAAGGCTCCAGCTCGAACTCCGATAACAGGTATTCCATTTCATTTTTCTTTTTCTCTGTTAGTTCGGTCTTCATCAGTAGCTCATTCTCCACGCTTTCTGCAAACAACTGATAGTCAGAATCCTGCAAAACATAGTAAATTTCCTTTAAGCGCTGCTTTTGATTTACATTTCGTTCATTGATTCTGATTGCTCCACTCTGTTCCTTCAGCAAACCTGTCAAAACCTTTGCAAAAGTGGTTTTTCCCACTCCATTATCACCAACCAGCGCAACAATTTCTCCACGTCTCATTTTGAGATTTAGTTTTTCAAAAACAGCTTTCTCCTTTTTGTCATATTGAAAGCTTAAATGAGTTAATTCCAGCAAAGCAGCCTGCTTTATCTGCTCATCACAATTGATGAATATATCAGAGTGCGGAAGCTTTGTCGGGTGAAACCCTCTTAACCCCATGGAGGCTAACTGTTTATCCGTAACAGATGGCAATTCATCCTTACCGATTTCCTTCTGTATAACACCTTCTTCCATTACTACAAATCGATCCATTAAATCATGCAGATAATACAATCTGTGTTCTAACACCAGAATCGTATGCCCCATTTCTTTCAGCTTTCGAAGAATTCTTTTTAATTCCTCCACTCGACAAGGAAAATAAACTTCTATCCCTTAACTTTTCGATTCCAAGCTCCTTTAATGTCATATCAATTCGTCGCAGAATTTCTTCACGTGGCAGTCCTGCATTTCTGCATCCGAAAACAAGCTCATCAAAGACTGTCGTTGTAAAAAATTGTGATCTGGGATCCTGAAATACAGAGCCTGTCGCGGCCCCGATCTGCCCAATCTGCAGTTCCTTTGTGTTCTTCCCTTTGATCCTGATATTGCCTTCCAAATATCCTTCTTCAAAATGCGGGATCAATCCGTTGATGCACTTTGCCAAAGTCGTTTTTCCACATCCACTTTTTCCTGCTATGACGATAAATTCGCCTTCGCTGATTTCCAGAGAGATTCCCCCAAGATTTGCCCGTTCCTTTTCTTTATAATGATAAGTCACATGCTCTAATCGAATCATGTTTCCATCCTCCTGATTCTGCTACATCTGTTTAACAGCACCTTTCTCTGCTTCTTTTTGTATTGTAGCAGTCATATCTTTGATTTATCTTTGAAACATAAAAAAAACAGGCAGCTCATCGCCACCTGCTTCTTACCAGTTAATCACTCATTCCGGATAGGAACATGGAATCGGAATTATATTTATCATGGTTGATAGATAAATAAATATTTACCGATTTGTCTATATTCAGTTCCGAAATACCCAAACTATCATTCTTAATAATAACTGCCTTACGCTTATGAAATCTTCGCATTTCACCATCGGTTAGAAATAGAGAAGTGACAAAATCATGTTCTGCTAAATGTGCATTCTCCATCTCTGACAACTCGATAGTTAGAGGCGGTTCGTCATATACACCATCAAAAAGCTGAAAAACAGGCCAAATATCCTTCACATTCGGTTCCACTGCTGATGTATATGATATGCAATCATAGACTTTTCGAAATACAATGTATTTCCCATCAAACGAATGAAATTCTTCGTCTGTCATATCACGATGCTGAGCTGCCCTTATTGTATATGGCTTATCTGCCGTCTGAAGTTGCATTGCAATGATATCTCCCAACTCAAAAACCGGCTTCGTACATAAAGAAAGATTTATCTTCTTTTTGGGCGACATCTGAGACAAAATCTGTGTTTTAAATTTTTCAAGAGCCTTATTTCGATTTTTAAGTACAGCATTACCGGACTCTCTCCATATATCAAGACCAAACCCGCTGTCTATCATCGAAATTACTTTATCGCGAATTTCATCTGTAAGAATCCCCTTTTTTCACATAAAATCCGCAAGAGAATAATAATAATTACACCACTCTTCTTCATCAGATTCATCACACAGTT
>JAAYYM010000732.1 GCA_012515365.1 Clostridia bacterium | reverse complement strand
TCAAGCTCATCCCACGCATTTAGTCCTTCTGTCGTCTCATCACCATAATAATAAGCCTCTACCTCTTTATATAGTGCCAACATCATCGGGATCTGATCCGTATCACGTTTTACACACTCTCTGATCATTGCTTTTTGGTTATGAATGATTTCTTTTAATAGAGAGATATTATCGTAAAGTGTGCTGTTCTCTCCAAGCATAGAAGAATCACGCTCACCGCGCATACCAATCGTAATCATGTTTTCGAGATGACCACTTCTTTTCAGTCCTTCTTTCCAATAAGTAAGAAGTCCCTGTTTATTTTTAAAGTAATTCCACTCATTTCCGTATTTTGTATCCTCGCCACGCACGAGATCCCACTCCTCACTGGAACGAAGGCACGGTTCATGATGTGAAAAGCAAATAACAATTCCGTATTCATCTGCAAGTTCTGCACTGGCCATCCCCGGACCATCCAGCAAAAATGAAGAAGACCACATCGCCGGCCATAAATAATTGCCCTTCATACGAAGCAGGTATTCAAAAATATGATCATACATCTTCACAGTAAAACCATCGAAATGACGTGTTGTCCATGTGCCGAACGCCGGCCATTCATCATTGATAAAAAAGCCTCTGTATTTAACTGATGGCTCCTTGGAGTAATATTCATAAGACTCTGGAATGGTAAGAAGCTTTCTTTTTTGAGGAGCAACATCCCCCCAGTCGTTCATAGCTGTCATTCCAAAATACTCTGTCAATGAAAACATACCATAGATCGTTCCGCGTTTGTCACTTCCTGCTACGACTAAAAGCTTTCCGGTTTTGCATGGATGATCGATCAGCTTATGTACATAAACCTCTCGCTTTCCTTCAAGCTTAGCTGCATCAAGTACTTTGGCTTTGCATAAAGAATCGATCAGTTCACTATTTCCATAAGTGCCGATAGCAATCGAAACAGTATCCTGCAATGTGTTTACGATCTGAGGTCGTTCATCTGTTATCTTTAAAAAATCATCTGCTATTTTTTCAGCAATCTTTTGAACGCCTGTAAAAGACTGTGTTTCCAGAAAAATTTGCAAACTCTTTTTTTTCTTTTCAAATAATGTGTATTCCATAGGATTATGTCCTGCCTTTCTTAAAATCGTTAACTTGCATACTAGTATGTTAATCTGATTTTGAAAGTTTGTCCATTGACCTTTTTAACAGATTTAAACTCTTATTTTTGTAATTCTCCACAAAAGACAGCTATTATAGCTTTAAGATCTGTTCTAGTTTATGTTTCATATTCTTCAATTCTTCAATTTGAACTGAAAAATCCTCTGCTTTTCCTGCGCGTAGCGGCTCAACTATTTCTGTTATCAACTGATACATCGGTGTCAGACCCAGATTTGCCAATACCCCTTTCAATGAGTGTGCATGCTCAAAAGCCATCCTGATATCCTGTCTGCTTAGGGACTCCTCGAGTTGTAAAAGCTCCGTATCTTGCATATACTGCTCGAGGCACTCAATGTAAAACTCTTCATCGTCAACCATTCTCTCAAGCGCTCTTTTGGTATCACAGCCCCACTCTGTCAATGCTTCAATTCTCTTATCCATAACACCCACTCCTTTATTTATTTTGCTCCATCTAAACTACATCGTTTATGTTCTTCTGTTTTCAT
>JAAYYM010000731.1 GCA_012515365.1 Clostridia bacterium | reverse complement strand
GGTATCGTATCTTATTTGCTCATTTATCACTTTTGCGGCAAATGGGACCTTCTGTTTTTTATGATAAAATGGTAAAACCTATATTGGATGAATTATTTCATTATGCATTTGAACAATGCTGTATAGAGTATTTCGAATGGATGAATCAACTAAAAAAACTTCCGACTGTTTATCAGTCTTATGGTATCTATACCGGTAAATACGGAATGATTGATCTGATGGCAGAAGATAAAAGGAAGCAGCGTCTTGTATGTCTGTTTAAATGGTCGGACAAAGAGATTACCTATGAAGATTACAAATGGCTGCAGTATTGCTGCATGAAAGAAGCCATTATTCCGGCTGTATATGAACTGTTTTCCATTCACGGTTTTAGTCAGGACTTAATAACAGAAAGTAAGAAAACTGGCAACATTACATTGGTAGACGTCAATGCACTTGCAAATAAAAAGTGATCAGATCTGCCAATCATCAATATAAAGGGAAACTATGGGCAAAACGATATATATTGCGGAAAAACCTAGTGTTGCAAGGGAATTCGCCAATGCACTTAAATTAAATATGAAAAAATTTGATGGATATCTGGAATCAGATGAAGCAATCGTCACATGGTGCGTAGGTCATTTGGTTACCATGAGCTATCCGGATGTATATGATCAAAAGTATAAAAAATGGAGTTTTCATACACTTCCTTTTTTACCTGATACATATAAATATGAAGTGATTCCTTCGGCAAAGAAACAGTATGATATTGTAAGCCGTCTGCTTAACAGAGAGGATGTAGATCTGATCTTTGTATGCACTGACTCTGGGCGTGAAGGAGAGTATATTTACCGGCTTGTTGAAATGCAGGCAAATGTAAAAAACAAACAACGAAGACGTGTCTGGATTGATTCACAGACAGAAGAAGAAATTCTTCGTGGAATTAAAGAAGCAAAGGATTTATCTGAATATGATAATCTTTCAGAAGCTGCTTATTTGAGGGCAAAAGAAGATTATCTGATGGGAATTAATTTTTCAAGAGCCTTGACACTTAAATATGGAGACTCCATTTCCAGCTTTCTAAATATGAAGTATGCGGTTGTCTCTGTTGGAAGAGTCATGACCTGTGTTTTGGGGATGATTGTTAAAAGAGAGCGTGAAATCAGGGTATTTAATAAGACTCCTTTTTTTAGAGTTATATCAAAGCTTGGAATCATGGAGCTTGAAAATGAAGAAGGATTTGAGGCAGAATGGCGTGCTGTAGAATCGTCTGCATATTTTAATTCCCCATTGTTGTACAAAAAAAATGGATTTAAAGAAGAGAAGGATGCAGCTTGTTTAATCAATTCTTTAAAGGAAACTGATCCATATGAAGCTGTTATAGCAAGTATTGAACGAAAAAAAGAGAATAAAAAGCCACCTTTGCTTTACAACCTTGCTGAATTGCAAAATGAATGCTCAAAATTGTTTAAAATCAGTCCAGATGAAACGCTGCGAATCGTACAAGAGCTTTATGAAAAGAAAGCAGTCACATACCCAAGAACGGATGCAAGAGTCTTATCGACAGCAGTTTCAAAGGAAATACATAAAAATATAAAAGGCTTATGCTCCTATTCACCAGTTTCGATGTGGGCAGATGAAATCCTTCATGATCAACGCTATAAAGACCTTGCGAAAAGCAGATATGTGAACGATAAACAAATTACAGACCATTACGCAATCATCCCGACCGGACAGGGACTTGATAATTTAAGATCGATTTCTGAAACAGCAGCAAAGGTTTATGAGGTAATTGTCAGAAGGTTTTTATCAATTTTTTATCCGCCTGCCGTATATCAAAAGACAGCATTAACAGCTTT
>JAAYYM010000085.1 GCA_012515365.1 Clostridia bacterium | reverse complement strand
GAAGAAGAGAAAGAAGAGATTAAAATTAAAATGATGGAAGCGGGAATTCCATTATTAAAAGAAAAAGGGATGCTGCATATGTCTATTACAAAATTGACTGAGGCGGTGGGGATTGGAAAAAGCACATTTTATAATTTCTATCCGTCGAAAGAGGTATTTGTAGAGCATATGCTGGAATTTCATCGTAAACAGATGATTAAGAGGCTGAAGGAAGGACTTCAAGGAAGAGAAAAGTACTCTAAAGAAGAAGGAATAGAAATCATCGACACCATGATTTCAAATGCAAACAATGTATATCAAAACTTTTCACAAGATGATGAAATTGCTTTACAGAAAATGCATGAGAAAAATGGAACCGCTTATCCGGATTTGAACAAGGAAAGCAGGATGATTGATATGATCACTTCCATGTTTGAAGGAGTCAAGCCAGACCTTGATTATGCAGTTATCTCAAATCTGATGAAACTCATTGTGCTTGCCTCTGAACAAAAAAGATTGTTACATGAATCGGGTTATGAAAGAATGTTGAATTCACTTGTTACTCTGTTATGTCAGAGCATATTCGAAGAATAGAAGATCACAAAAGAATAGAAGAAAACATAAGAATAGTGTCACAGAAAGGATTAGATTAGATAGCAATGGAGGGAAAATTATGATTCAGATATTAGCGATGATAGGTATATTTGGCGGATTATTATGTGCAACGGCGGATTGTCTGTTAGATTTAAAGGGAGCAGATAACAAAAAACTTGGCAAAATGGGAATTATGGATAGTAAGTGGGAAACAATGGCTCATTTTCGGTTTGTATGGTCGGACATTCTGGCCATGTTTGCTGTGCCAATGTACACTTGTGGGTTTATTGCATTGATGTTACAACTTAAAAAAGTAAACGAAAAGTTAGCAATTGGATTAACAATTATTTTTCTATGCGGAGCAATGGGTGGATTCATGATTCATTCATTTTTGTGCTTGATCCCCACGATATATCAAAAAATCATGAAACGGGATGATTTTGAATTGGCAGAGGATATAATAAACACACTCTTTCGACAGATCTATGTGCCTTTTTATACACTTTACGCAATGTTAGTCATTATTCCGGCTATCGTTGTTATAGTATTGATTATAAATGGAACTATTGCACTTCCCTTATGGTGTATCATATGCAATCCAGTGGTATTTCAAATAATTGGATTATTGCTGCGAGCTACAAAATGCAAAATATTTATTGATGCACCAAGTATTTGCGCTGCAAGCCTTGGCTTGGCAATGTACGGTGTATTGGCACTTATGCTTATATAGTATCAGATGTATGCCTAAGTAATAGGAGCAGAACAGCGGGAAATAGATCGTGTTAAATAAGTTATGGAGAATGTAAGGAGAACAGATATGCAAAAAATGAAAGCAATTGTCGTAGTAGATAATATCGGATTGAATGGAATTTCCGGAGAATGGGGATTGTGCATTTATATTGAGTATAACGGAAAGAAAATCTTGTTGGATACAGGAGCCTCTAATTTGTTTGTAAGCAATGCAAAGGCATTAAACATTAAACTGAATGAGATTGATTATGCTGTTTTATCGCATGCCCATTATGATCATGCAAATGGAATGGAAACTTTTTTTAATGAAAACAATCATGCGAAGTTTTATATTCAGGATACTACGGCTGAAAATTGTTATTTTAAATACGGATTGATTCGTAAATACATAGGTATCCCAAAGGGGATTCTAGAAAGTTATCCTGAGCGTTTTGCAGTTGTCAGTGGGAAGATGCAGATAGAAGAGGGCATTTATCTGATTCCTCATTCTACATCAAATCTAGAAATGATAGGGAAGAGAGAAAAAATGTATCGGAAGGATGGAAAATGGTTTCCAGATAATTTCTCTCACGAGCAGAGTCTGGTTTTTGAAACAGAAAAAGGATTAGTGATTTTCAATTGCTGCTCTCATGGAGGAGTGGTCAACATTATCAATGAAGTAGGAGAGGCATTTCCAGATCAGAACGTGTATGCATTCATTGGCGGATTTCATATTTACAATAAATCAAAAGCAGAAATCAAGAGTCTTGCACAAAAGATAAGAGAAACAGGAATCTCATATGTATGCACAGGACACTGCTCCGGGAAAAAGGGCTATGAGATTTTACATGAGGAATTAGGAGACATGGTGCATCAACTAAAGGTAGGTTTTGTACAGGAATTTTAGTGGAATAATCAGACAGGTACATTGGTGAATCATTTATATGAGTTCCCTGGAATTAATGGTATATTACCTAATTGTATTGCTACATAGGAACATGCTATAATCAGAAGAAGGAATTCAATATAATGAGATATCTCTGAAATCATAGACAGAAAGATGATAGATCAAAATGAGGAAAAGCTGATGATGCAAAAAGCAGATACAAACCCTATTCTTAAAATGGACTTTCCGGATCCAGATGTGATTCGGGTTGCAGATACCTACTATATGGTGAGCACAACCATGCATTTTATGCCGGGATGCGTGATCCTTCGCTCTTATGATCTGATCAACTGGGAAATCGCAGGTCATATTTTTGATACGCTTGACAGCACGCCAGGGCAGCGCCTGCAGGATCACAAGGGCGTTTATGGAAAGGGAATGTGGGCAGCATCTATCAGATATCACAACAATCTATTCTATGTATGCTTTGTAGCTAATGATACCGGAAAGACATACCTATTTACTTCTGCGCGTGTGGATGGACAATGGAAGAAGCAGATGGTAGATGGCTTCTATCATGACTGTTCTCTTTTGTTTGATGATGATGAGAGCGTTTATATTGTATATGGAAATGCCAGTATTCATCTGACTGAACTGGATGCTCAACTGCAAGGACCAAAAAAGGGTGGTGTTGACAGGATTATTTTATCTGAAAAAGACAATTATATTTTAGGATATGAGGGTTCTCATTTTTATAAAATTAATAGTAAGTATTATTTGTTTTTAATTCATTCGCCGGGAGAAACATGGTTTAGAAGAGAAGCTTGTTTTGTGTCAGACAGTATTGATGGTGAATTTGTCGGCCGCGATGTACTGAGTGATGATCTGAATTATTGTAATCAGGGTGTGGCACAGGGAGGGATTGTGGATACACCAGATGGAACATGGTATGGCGTTTTATTTCAAGACAGAGGTGCCGTTGGACGTATTCCGGTTTTAGTGCCTGTAAAATGGGAAAATGATTTTCCTGTATTTGGAGTCGATGGAAAGGCACCGATGAACATTCAAACAAAGAGTACAAGATCTGAGTATGAGTATCAGCCGCTTTATGCGAGCGATGATTTTCACTATACGCCTGACACAAAAGGAAACGTGCATCTAAAGGAAGTATGGGAGTTTAACCATGAACCATCTCCTGAGCTGTGGTCGATTTCAGATGAGCATGGAGCGTTTTGCATTCAATCAGGCAGAATCTGTAATGGACTAGAAGAGGCTGTGAATACACTTACGCAGAGAACTCTTTTTCCAAATTGCGCAGCCGAGGTGACGGTGAATGGCAAGGAGTTAAAGGTAGGAGACTATGCAGGCATCTGTGCACTGCAGGGCTGCTATGGTTTTGCTGCGCTCAAAAAGGAAGTAGATGGAATGTACTTGGTTATGGTAAGTAAGTCAGATGAAAATGAGGGTGGCGTGGAATGTGAGAATGCGCGGGTGCAGATTTTTACAGAGTCTGTCCGCTTAAGAGTTTCTGTGGATTATGAGAACATGAGAGATGAAGCTGAATTTTTTTATGAGACAGAAGCAGGATGGAAAAAAATCGGAGTGACGCATAAACTGTACTTTAAGTTAGATCATTTTTGCGGCTGCAGATTTGGGCTCTTTATGTATTCTACCATGATGTCGGGCGGAACCGCAGAATTTCAGAATTTCAGCTATTTACCTTTTAAAGGAGATCAGGAGGAATAAATCAATATGAATTATAAAATCAGGGAATTGCGTTCGGACGAGGCGGCGAAACTCAAGAAATTAGCATGCCCCAATTTTTCTGTTGTGGAACAGCTGTTTATGTCAAAACCTAAGATCGGACTTGTCGCAGAGACAGAGGATGGAGCCATAGCGGGTGGCGTTTTTTTGGTGGTAACAGGAAATGGAGAAGAAAAAGCAGGATGTGTTGATATTATGTTTGTACTTCCAAATCATCGAGGAAGCGGAGTAGCAAAGCTGTTATATCGAGCTGCTGTAGATGATCTTCACAAACGTGGATGCAAAACAGTGATGGCATTGGTACGCGGAGATAACTCTCAAAGTCTGCTTCGTTTCGAGGACGCAGGACTGTATCCGGTTTCTCTGAGAGGTCTGCATCAGCGTATCGGTACGGCTTTAACCATGAGATTGTTTATAAAAACAGCTTCACTTGCCTGCGCAAGCGGATGTTACATTCTATGTGAAGGGGCAACTTCTGAAAGCATCGGTGGAAATGCCAACAATCTGGCTCAGACATTTGGACTCAATGGATTTATGCTTTTATGTGGAGCAATGGTTGGTTATTTTCTTCATACGACAAGTAACCCATGGTGGAATTTACTTGCAGCACTCTTTTTTCTACTCGTGATTACGATGGGAGAAACACTTGGAAAGCTGGCAGTCGGAAAAACTATGATTAAGAAATCATGGAATTTTATAATGCCACAAGGAGGTCTTGTTCCCTCTTTCATAGTAGCTTTGCTCGGCGGTTTTTATCCGATGCTTGGACATTGGTATTTAACAAAGAGAGAAAACACAAAGGAGTATTACAAGTGTATGGCAGCTCCGGCAGCGGGCGCATGGATTTTACTGATGGTGGCCAACATAATATGCCAAATCTATCGTAATGCGCATCCTTTTTTTGCAGCAACCACTGATCTGGGGATCGTATTACAAATTGCTTATATGCTTCCGTTTTATCCCTTTAATACCTTCGGAGGTAAGAGAGTGTGGGAGAATAATAAGGCTACATATTTCGTTTTAGAAATCCTTTCTGCAATTACGATTTTTCTAGTATTACGCTAATAAGTATAGTAAAATATCCCTATCAGTATGCTGTAGCCAATCAATTCAATCAAACGAATCAGGTGAATCAATCAACTCAATCAACTCAGTCAAGTCGAATGGAGATCAAACGTATGGATAGGTTAAAACGGACATGTATGACTCTGATCATGGCACTGCTTCTTTTTTGTGTGCCGACGATTGGACTCTACACACAAATCTATGCGGCAGAAGTAGCATCAGATGGACAAAAGACAATCGTAAAAGTTGGATTTTATCAGCTGGACGGTTTTTTTGAATATGATGCAAATGGACAGGAAACCGGGTACGGTGTTGAATATTTGAATGAGCTGACGAAATATGCCAATATCGAATGGGAGTATGTTCCGGTAGACAGCTGGGAAGAAATCAAGGCTATGCTGAAGGACGGAACAGTAGACGTCAGAATGCCAGTCTCAGCGCCAATAGATCCATCGACTTCTGATAGTAATTTCACGACAGAATCTGTACTTCCATCTTATCATGCCATAATGACACTGAAAAATAAAACAGATCTGTATTATCAGGACTATGGAAAATTCCGTGAAATGAAGATCGCTGTCACAACAAGTCTGATGGAAAAAATAGGATTGACGGATTACCTTAATTCGGTGGGTGTCCAGAATAATCTCGTCTATTATGACAACTATAACAGCTGTCGGAAAGCGCTTGAAAACGGCACGGTAGATGCGCTGATCAGTAATGTTATGGATTTGACAGATGATATGAAAATATTAGATAAATTTGCAGTAAGTGACTGTTATATTACAACATTAAAGGGAAATCCATGCTATCTTCCGATCAATAACGCCATGACCGAGCTTGCACTCGAGGATCCTTCTTTTAAGACGGAGTTGTATAAAAAATACTATCCAGAGCGCTCCTATATGCCATATACAAGAGAAGAAACGGACTATATTGTTAATAAGGATTATTTGACAGTGGCCATTCAGCCTGACAGAGAGCCGGTCAGCTATTATGATAAAGCCAGTGGACAGTATCAGGGAATTGTAATCGAAATCGCAGATGAGATTTCTAAGAAATTAGGGATTCCATTTCACTATATTCCAATCACAACAGAAGAACCACAGGATATGCTGGATCAGGTAGATCTTGTTATGCCTTTGGCAAGTACGGGTGGCGATCCGAATTTATTTGTCTCGAGAGGCATTCTAAAATCTGAAATATTGATTGCCGTAAGTGAGGGAAGTACGTTTTTAAAAGAAAATGCGAAGATTGGCGTCTTGTCCTCAACGCATGGAATACGTGATATTTTAAAGGAAGCGGGCTGTTATGAGATTGTTAGCTATGATTCAAATGCAGCAGCATTTAAGGCGTTACGCAAAGGCGATATAGATGGCTTTGCTAATTCTTCTTATGTCATTAACTGGCTGTTGGAAAATCCTCGATATCATGGATTCAGAGCACTTGAATATACAGATTCACCACTTGAATTCAGAATGTGTGGCAAAGTGTCGGATCCTGTGTTGCAGAGTGCATTGGAAAAAGCAATTGCTATGGTATCTGACAGCGTAACAGCACAGATTCTTGAACGAAATATCTTGGTTTCCTATGAGCACATGTCAATGATCGATAAAATGTTTGCTTACCGTTGGGAGATTGTCACTGTATGTGTGGCATTTTTGCTGCTTATAATTGCTGTCATTCTTTATAACCGTACACGCACAAAATATATTCGTGAGATTGAACACAAGAGCAGAGAGCAGGAGAAAGCGAATCACGCTAAAAGTGAGTTCCTGGCCAGAATGAGTCATGATTTGAGAACTCCAATGAACGGAATCTTGGGACTGGCTGAACTGATGAAGAGTGAAACAGACGATCCGACGCTCATGCAAGACATTCTTCAGCTTGAAATGACGGGTCAGTATTTGCTTCAGCTCATTAATGATACCCTTGATGTCAGCAAAATAGAGGCAGGAAAAATGGAGCTGCATACATGCCCGGTTGACAGTAAATCCATCTTTCAAACGATCTTTGCCAATGCAATGCTGCTTGCAAATAATAAGGGCGTTACGCTGACGGTTCATACGCAAGAATCTGAGTATAGAAAGTGGGTTTCAGTCATCATTGATGCGGCGCGCTTACAGCAGATCATGATGAATCTTTTGTCGAATGCAGTAAAATTTACTCCAAAGGGTGGAAGTGTAGATGTTACGATAGAAACACTATCCGTGACGGATGAAATGGTGACGGTTCGCTATATAATAAAGGATACAGGTATTGGCATGGAGGCGGCATTTCTCACGCATATTTTCGAGCCATTTTCTCAGGAAAATCGTTTAGGAGTAGAGCGGGAAAATGGTACAGGTCT
>JAAYYM010000755.1 GCA_012515365.1 Clostridia bacterium | reverse complement strand
GCCTGTAACGGCCTCGGCGCGCGTTATAAAACGCCAAACCGCAGGCAGATCGATCAAAGGCACGAACACAACAAAACCCGTACAACACAATAACAGAAAGAGGGGTAAAGCATCATGGAAACGAAAAAGAAGGCTTGGGGATTCATGGGACCGTTCTCTGTGGCGTGCGTGTGGTTTGGCACACATGTGGGGCCCGGCTTTGCGGGAGGCGCGCAGCTGGTATCCTACTTTACCAAATGGGGCTGGATTGGCGTATTCCTTGGCCCGCTGGTCGTGGCGCTGCTGTCCACATACCTGATCTACTATACCATGGAATTCTGCCGCCTGTACAAGACCGATAATTACCACGAGTTCTACAAAAAAGTCTACGGCAAGTACACCATATTCTTTGGCACGGTCAAAAGCATCCTGCTGGTGCTGGGCTGCTTTGTGGTTGCCGCCATGATCTATGCCACGGGCGGCGCGCTGCTGCAATCGCTGCTGGGCTTCCCCGCGTATGTGGGCGGCCTGCTGACGATGGCGGTGATTGTGCTGCTGACGATCTTTGGCGAGGCGCTGGTTCGGAAAAGCTCAACGGTTTTGACGGTTGTCATGATTGCGATGATACTCTACATCGCAATCCGCGCAATCGGCCCTTCCTGGGGAGGCATGCGCGAGTATGTGGGCAGCCGAACCATGAATGCAAGCTATCCCACGGCCTGGTGGAACATGATCCTGTACCTGCCCGTGTTCTGTTCCTTTATGGATGCGGGCATTGCCACCTCGCAAAGCACTGTGAAATCGTCGCGCGATTCCATCCTCATTGCCATCATGGGCTCCATTCTCATCGGCGGCAGCATCATGCTGCTCAATATCATGTTCTCCGCCAGAATGCCTGAGATTCAGAGCGAGGCGCTGCCGACGCTGTTTGCGCTGCAACATGTGATGGGCAACAACATCGGCATTACCATCCTCTATACGGTGCTGGCGTTTCTGGCTTTGATCAGCACGGGCGTGGGCTTCCTCTACGGCGCGGTGGCGCGGTACGAAATTGTGTTGGGCAAGGTGTGGAAGCAGTCCTCGGCCACGCTGCGCCGCGCGGTGATACTGATCGCCATCATGATTGGCAGCGTGGTGTTCGGCCAGTTCGGCGTACTGACCATCATCCAGTACGGCTATGTGTACATGGGCAACATCAACCTGCCGGTATTGATGCTGCCGCTGATGATCCTGTTGCCGATACTGGTCGGGCGCGCCAAGAAAAAGCAGACGCCTGCCGTTGTGGAAACGGATAAATAAAACCGTAACGAAAAGCGAAACAGGACAGCACAAACAAAGGCCTCCGCAAGCTTGCGGAGGCCTTTTCTTTGATGCGTCATTCGTCAATCGGGCACGGGCGTACCCGAAGGCACCGATTCCTCGGGGGTGATATAGTCGGCAAAGGCATAGCACTTGAGCTTGCTGGAGACGACCTCGATGTAGTAGAAATCGCCCGTTTTGAAGTAGACATACACCGCGTCGCCGCTTTGGAGCTGGCCGACGGGGCTGTTGCCCTCGGTGGTGGGCATGCTTCTGAGCGCTACGGTTGTGCGCGCGGTGCCCGCAATGGCGCCGCCGGGGGCTGCGGGCGTGGGCGTGGCGCTTTCACCCGGCAGCAGCCCGTCCTTTTC
>JAAYYM010000730.1 GCA_012515365.1 Clostridia bacterium | reverse complement strand
TCAACAGGAATCGCTTTTCTTAACGGAATTGTATGAAATCCTGGTGAAAGATTTGCTTCTTCAAATGTCTCTACGCATTCTCCCGAACTTGGTATCGCGCTGTCTGTTGGGTTTTTGTAAATTGAAATTCTGATATTTCTTGCGGTTGAAGTCAAACCTACCCCATCCAGAAATTCTGTTCTTCCATTTTCTCCACCTTGCATCGTATAAACATTCGCAACTGAGAGATGACTCATCCAGTCCATTTTATGTGCATATGCTGAACCATCATAAAAATAGTTTCTTGCAAGTGGATCCTTCTCTTTCATCACAAAGAAAAACGCCTCTGAATCCTGATCAGCCAATGTTTCATATGAAATCCAGAAATATCCCTTTGTTCCCCCTTCATCTGAAAGACTGTTTTTAACAAGCCATGCACCCGGAGCACTTGGTTTGTATTCCGCAAAATTACTGATCGGATAAGTGTCATCCCATCCAACAATGGTTGCACTATAATTACTAGATTGGTACCCCGATAAATGATACGCACTATTTGTCGGCTGATAGTTTTTTGAATATGTGGAAAAATAGAATTTTGTTGCAGCTGCTCCATACTGTATCAGCAGCTGCTTGATTCTGTTTGTTTCTTCACAGTCAACTATATATGCAGCTTCCAGACATGCACTCTGCTCATCTGCATAGGAAGACGGAATCGTGTTTTGTGCCAAAGAATACGGTATCTTTGTTTCTTCGTAAACACCATTCCATGTAGATAGATAATTCATCACATAGGACAGATTTCCGCCTGCCTCCAAATAAGTAGAACTGCTCAAAGAATTCTTATCATTACTTGCATTTCCAAGTGGATCTCTGACCGGACCGTACAGGAAATATGCAAGTCCAAGCTCAGACAAATCGGTTTGATCTGCTGCGCTTATTCCACGTTTAATCATAGATGACTCCATAGCAGCTGTAGCAGAAAACACCCAGTTTGTAGCGTAGGGGCGCTGATCCTTTACAGAAGTCACATATCCATCTTCCACTGCTGAATACTGATAAGGAATATGCGTAGCCGCCATCCATTCTTCTTGCACTTTAGAATCCTGATTGTCGGGATCCGCATACGCCTGCTCACTCTTTTCCACTACATAATCATTCTTTCCATCATAATTCAGATACGCGTCATCAATGATGTTTTCAGAAATGCTATTTTCGGATACTGCATTGCCGGATACGGTATCTTCAGATACAGTATTATCTGATACAGTATCTTCGGATATAACATCTTCAGAAATCGTATGTTCAGATACTGCATTGTCTGAGGTTGTGTCTTTTAAATGCATCTCGTCAAACGCTTCATTGTCCGATACTGTATCCTCTAAATTTATTTCATCAGAAATCTCATTATCCGATGTCGTGTTCACACTTGCCATAACACTCTGTGGAACAGATGTAATGACCAATGCTGCTGTTAATAAAAGAATGATTTGTTTTCTCATTTCTCTCCCTCACTTAATCCTTCACTATGTTTTTTACATTTAATAGGTATTTACTATAACGATTAACCCAACATAGCTAATTGTAAAATATAACGGAATATTTTTCTAATTACATTTATCACAAATAAAAAAAGGAAGTGTGTGACATATGTCACCACTTCCCTTACATAATACCTTCTTATTGTTTTTACCTTCTTATTGTTTTTACCTTTTTATTCCATATGTAATTGTGGAAATCATCCCATATATTGCGAGTCCAATCGGGAAAACAATCCAACAAATATCCCATCTCAGATATCTGCCTCCCCAATATAGAAAAATGGCTGCAGTCACAAAGATGAGAATGATTTCTAACTGCTTCATCACATATTTTTGTTTTCTTTCTGTCGTTATCATTTCTACTAAACTGACCAACTGATGCAAGCTATCAAACATGCTCCACTCATAAGTGAAATATCCAATCGATGCTCCGCAAGCAACGATCAGCCAGCATGTTCCCGCTAATATCATTTTTTTTGTACTTCCTGAATATCCTGCCAAAATTACAAATCCAAGCATACCGGCAAGGATTCCAAGTATGGTGAGCGTGCATCCCATTTTGAACCTTTGTCTTCTTGCTTCCCAAAGATTTATACGGACCTGTTGATCCTCAACACTAGCGCACTCTCCTGTCTGACACATGCTTCGTTCTCTTTTCATTTTCATCCATTCAGCCCATGAAAGAGCCACAGCCGCCAAAAGCATGAGTAAAAACAGTAAGGCAAACGGTAACATTGTTCTTGCCTTGGGACTGATCTGATTCCCAATTATTCCAAGCTCAAACAGACGTGCAAGACCGTACCATAGGAGAAGTCCTATGGCAACAGTCAGCACGCCTGTCATTTTAATGATTGCACTTTTTCGATAAACGGAATATAGCTCATTTATTCCACTGAATTCCGTCATTTTTTGTCTCGAATCAGTTTGTTCCGTCATGATAATCCCCGAATCAGTCTCCAAGTGGATTGCCATCTGCATCTGTTGTGTAAGAACCAACTCCGCAAAGGATCAGGATACCCTCGATGAATCCCCATAAAGAACCGAGACCACATGTAACGATTGTTACAATGATCTGAACAATACCAATTCCGGTATATCCCAAATAAAAACGATGAATACCAAGACTACCTAAGAATATTCCGAGCAGACCGGCTACAATTTTTGATTTTTGATTCGGATTTGATGATGTTGTGTTTTGATTTGTTGGTGGAACCTGCTGGTTCGTATATGTAGCTGAATCAGATGTTGGTGGAATTGTTTCCGCCTCAACCTTTTCATATTTGTCAGCTGTATCAGTTGCTAATGCAGCTCCACAGGATGTACAGAACTGAGCTCCCTCGTCTAATTCTGCTCCACATTTTTCACAAAATTTCATAATAATATCCTCCTTAATAATTTACACTTCATTAAGCGTTGTTCCTATTATTATACACGACCGCCTACATTATTGCACTATTTTTTTTTGAAAGGGGAGTCTACACTCCCCAATCAAGTCAGTCAAGTCTGAACGATGCACATTCTGTATCATCTTTATGATTTGCATCATATCCTGAAATGCCGATATGATCTGCTGCGCAGCGTCCACTTTCATTAAAGCAGCAACGTTGTGCTTCGCACCCTACCTTGATGCTTCCCTTCCCATCCTTATGACAGCTGCAGGAATCAGAATAAGCATTTGATACGCCTTCGTAAGCTTCCTTTTCATAACTTCCACAGCAAGTGTCGCACATGGTTCTGGCTTCGTGTCCCTTTACATGAATTTCGCCTCTGGCACATAATTCATTATCATTGTATCTGCATGTAACCGCACTGCATTCTAGTCTTGTCATCACATTGCCTCCTATTTTTGTTCATATAAGCATAGTATTTCATGTGGATGACTGTTTTATGCACCGCAGCTTTTTTTAATTGATATATCGTTCTATTTTATTTCTTTTCTTCTGTCATTTCTTCACGGATTGTGCGGGCTGCCACTTCTTCCTTGACGTCTTTGATAAAGTCAAAGAGATGTTTCTGGCCTTCATCTCCCATGAAGCGGCTTCTGACAGAAACAAGATTAGCTGCCTCTTCCTGCATGCCGACTACCAGCATGTATGGAACTCTCTCCATGCGGGCTTCACGAATTTTATATCCGATCTTTTCTGCACGTGTATCCATTTCACAACGAATTCCATTTTTCTTAAGCTCAGCCATAACCTGATTTCCATAATCAAAGAATTTCTCTGAGATTGGAAGAACTTTGACTTGAACCGGAGCAAGCCATGTTGGAAATTTTCCTGCAAAATGCTCTGTTAAAATTCCGATAAAACGTTCGATTGAACCAAATGCCACACGATGGATCATGATCGGACGATGTTTCTCATCATCAGCACCGATATATTCTGCTTCAAACCTCTGAGGCATCTGGAAATCAAGCTGAATCGTTCCACACTGCCATGTTCTTCCGATTGAATCTTCAAGATGGAAGTCAATCTTTGGACCATAGAATGCACCGTCTCCTTCATTGACCACATAAGAAAGTCCAAGCTCATCAAGTGCTTTCTGGAGTCCTTTTGTAGCTGCCTCCCAATCTTCATCACTTCCCATCGAATCCTCTGGACGTGTTGACAGCTCTACATGATATTTGAATCCAAACAGACTGTAAACTTCATCGATCAGACTTACAACGCCTTTAATTTCATCCGTGATCTGCTCAGGTGTCATAAAAATATGAGCATCATCCTGATGGAAACAGCGTACACGCATCAATCCATGAAGCGCGCCTGATTTCTCATGTCTGTGAACAAGTCCGATTTCACCCATACGGATCGGAAGATCACGATAGGAATGTGGTGTTGCTTTATAAACAAGCATACCGCCTGGACAATTCATCGGTTTTACACAGAATTCTTCCTCGTCAACCATTGTCGTGTACATATTGTCTTTATAGTGATCCCAGTGTCCTGAAGTCAGCCAAAGATCTTTATTTAACATAATTGGTGTAGAGATTTCCACATATCCGTCTCTTGAATGGATTTCTCTCCAATAATCAAGCAGCAGATTTTTAAGAATCATTCCCTTTGGCAGGAAGAATGGGAATCCCGGACCTTCATCAGCCATCATAAACAGACCAAGTTCCTTGCCGATCTTTCTGTGATCGCGCTTCTTAGCTTCTTCCATACGCTCCAGATATTCATCCAGCTCAGCTGCTTTCGTATAAGAAGTTCCATAGATTCTGGTCAACATTTTGTTCTTTTCATTTCCACGCCAATATGCACCGGCGATTTTTGTTAATTTGAATGCCTTGACAGGCTTAGTTGACATCAAATGAGGGCCGGCACACAAATCTGTGAATTCACCTTGGCGATAAAAGCTAAGCACAGCATCCTCCGGCAGATCGCGGATCAGCTCTACCTTATACGGCTCATTCTTTTTCTCCATAAATTTGATTGCTTCCTCTCTTGTCATCGTAAACTGCTCGATTGCAAGATTTTCTTTTACGATCTTCTTCATTTCAGCTTCGATTTTATCAAGATCCTCTGTCGTGAGTGGTTCATCATTATCGATATCATAATAGAACCCATCATCAATAGAAGGTCCGATTGCTAGCTTTGCATTCGGATATAATCTCTTGATCGCCTGTGCCATGATATGAGAAGTTGTATGACGGAATGCATCCATTCCACCCTTATCTGCAAAAGTCATAATGCTTAAGCTGCAATCATGATCAACTATTGTTCTTAAATCTACTCGTTCTCCATCTACTTCTCCAGCGCATGCTGCTCTGGCAAGTCCTTCACTGATGTCATTTGCAATCTCAAGTACTGTCATTGCTTTTTCATATTCTTTTTTAGAACCATCTTTTAATGTAATCTGCATCTTCTTTTCCTCTTTCATTTCACATTGCATTTCTGCTTTTAATTTTAACACTGACTTTCTGTCTTTTCTCTGCGTAAGCTCTTAATGCTGTTGCAATTTGCCTTCAGCACTATTGTGGCTGGCCTTTTGATTCATGCCAAACAGTGTTCCGTCACCACTGTTTCTAACACTGTTATTGCTTCCGATTGCAAAATGGAATCCCTTTTTAACAGGTGAAAGCAGTACTCCCACTGCTACTCCTGCCATAAAAATGAGTGCTGCAATGATCAGCAGTTTATTTTGCTCGATTTTGTCCTTTAAATCAGTTCCACCTAATGTTGCTTCTGATAAATAGTTGTCCATAAACTCTCCTTTCGTGTGTTGTTCTAAAAAAGAACCTTCATTGGTTTACATAAAAAATAATCCCTTGCACTCATTATTAAACCAGTGCAAGGGACGAATATACTTCGTGGTTCCACCCTATTTTACTCCTTAGTCAAGGAGTATCTTCATTAGATGATAACGGAATCACCGGACCGGATTAGGGCCACTCAGAG
>JAAYYM010000729.1 GCA_012515365.1 Clostridia bacterium | reverse complement strand
TGTATTCAGATCCTGATTGCCGGTTACTTTATGAACCGCCTTACGAAAGTAGTCTCTTTCAAATATGCCAGATTCGGATATCTTTTGTTTTTACTTTATCCAGTCATTGCCTATACGGCATCTGCACACCGGCTGCCGATTTATTATCTGCTGTATCTGTTGTTTCTGATTGTTCTACTATTTGATTATATAGAAGGTCTCACGCTCACACGTACCAAAGCCGCTTTTCTGATTTTGTCAGGCGTTATCCTGACTCAGTGGCGGACAGAAGGTGTTTATTTGGCTGTATTAGTTCCAATCCTGCTTTTCATTGTTTATCGTAATCTACGTACCAGATCAGCTGTCATTAAATTTCTCATTGCTTTTATTCTGGTTCAGTATATCGTTTCTATTCCTCAGACCGGGCTCTTTGCAAAAGAAGTAGATGCTGCAGCAGATGACAGGATGAAACCATTCTATGCTTATACCATTACAAACATGTATCGCAACGGTCTGGATTTAGAAAAAAATAAAGAGGATCTGGAAATAGTAGATCACTATCTTTCACTTTCTGCAATTGAAGCAATCAATGAATACTATGGTGACATCAACTATGAAGATGTCCTGATCCTATATAAAGAAGGTTATATCGGCGTTCGTCCGGAAGCTACAGTGGCTGATTTTTTTGCTTATTCTTCCGCACTGAAACGAATCTTTATCAACAATCCTGACGTCTTTCTAAAAACCAGGATCGGTGCTTTTCGATATGCCGCTCTGCCTTTCCATATTACCTTTACTGGCTTTTCACCAAAGCCACTGATCAGCTTTGCCGTCAGTATTGTGAAAACAGTTTCCTATAATCTGTTCATTCCTCTTGCCATCATATTGATGCTCTGCATCTATACACTGTTCAGGAAAAGATGGTTCACTTTTTTTGTAATGGGCGGAATGCTTACGCACTGGTTCATCGTATTTATCCTTGCACCGGCTTCCTATTTTAAATACTATTTCCCTATATATATCGTAGCGTACTTCTATGTACTGATGTTGACCCTGCAACTAATCTATAATCATTTTCATGATACCAAAATTAGTGTACTCAAGTAAAATCGTACATTGCCAGATATACCTGTAACATAAAAATCATAGAAAAATCGTGGCTTGATCAATAACAGCCACGATTTTTCATATTTAAAAGATTACTTATTCATCAATCCTAATCGGTTGATCGCACTGAAGATTGCTCGTACAGAGGCTCTTGTAATATTCGAGCTCACACCTACACCATAGGTAACACTTCCATCTTCTGCATTCAGTAAATGAATATAAGCTGCTGCCTGTGCATTTGAACCACCCTGTAATGCATGCTCTTCATAATCAAGTACCTTGACATTGATGCCCAGGTTTTCTTTAATACCGCGCTGTACAGCATCAATTGGTCCATTTCCGACTGCCTGAAAGGAATTTTCCTTACCATAAAGCGTATAAGTCAGAATAATATGAGTATCAAATTCTGTATCAACAGTATCACTCTTATCTTCTACCTTCAATTTTCTAAAATGAAGCGGTTCCTTTTTCTCAATATAATTTTCACGAAAAGACTGCATGATCTGATCTGGCGAAACTTCACCCTGTACTTCCGAAATTTTCTGAATAACAGCTGCGAATTCCTTGTGCATACCCTTTGGTAATTTGAATCCAAAGTAAGTATCCATGACAAACGCCACTCCACCTTTTCCTGACTGAGAATTAATACGTACAATTGGTTCATACTCTCTTCCAATGTCAGAAGGATCAATCGGCAGATATGGAACCTGCCAGATCTGTGCATTGCTCTCACGCATTGCCTTAACACCTTTATTAATCGCATCCTGATGCGAACCTGAGAATGCAGTAAATACCAATTTCCCTGCATATGGATGACGATCATGTATTGGCATCTTACAGCATCTTTCGTACACTTCGATGATTTCACCAATATGTTCTATATGAAGTTCCGGGTTAATCCCCTGTGAAAACATGTTATATGCAATATTCAGCACATCGATATTACCTGTTCTTTCACCGTTTCCAAACAGAGTTCCCTCTACACGGTCAGCTCCGGCAAGCATACCCAGTTCAGTCGCTGCGATGCCTGTACCTCGGTCATTATGAGGATGGATACTTAAGATGATTGATTCTCTATCCTTAAAATGCTTATTCATCCATTCAATCTGATCTGCGTACACATTTGGTGTCGTCATCTCAACAGTAGCCGGCAGATTGATGATAATAGGATTTTCCTTTGTTGGTCCCCATGCATCCTGCACTGCTGTGCAAATGTCTAATGAAAAATCTAATTCTGTTCCGGTAAAGCTTTCCGGCGAATACTCTAAAATAATCTTGCCTGGAAATTTGGCTGCACGTTCCTTCACCATCTTGGTTCCGGCTACAGCAATTGCCTTGATTTCTTCCTGATTCATACCAAAGACTACTTTTCTCTGTAAAGTAGAAGTAGAATTATAAATATGTACAATTGCCTGCTTAATCCCTTGTATCGACTCAAAGGTACGATCGATCAGTTCTTCCCTGCATTGTGTTAATACCTGTACTCTGACATCATCAGGAATCATTTTTCTTTCAACCAACTGACGTAAAAAGTCAAATTCAATCTGTGAAGCTGCCGGGAAACCAATTTCGATTTCTTTAAATCCAAGCTTGATCAGCATTTGAAATAATTCAATTTTTTCTTCTACTACCATTGGATCAATCAATGCTTGATTGCCATCCCTTAAATCGACGCTGCACCAGACAGGAGCTTTTTCGATCTCCTTATTTGGCCATTCACGCTCTGGATAATTAATTACCGGTACTCTTTGATATCTTTTATAATTTAACATAGTCATTTCCTCCATTTTTAATTTACCTATTCCACTCTCGGGTCACGTGAAGCATGTAGATATATTTCCCCGCCTAAATATGTCCAAGCTTGCTTTTTTAGCTTTGGAGTCGGTAAATCACGCTGTATTTCACAATAATGGATAACTTGTTTCTGACTATTCTTTTAGCCCCACTTACATCAACCTCTTTCCTAGTCTTGCATCAGTTCTTTCTCAATATCGTATAGTATAGCATTATTAAAATGTTTCTTCAATCTTATTTTTCTGCCTTATACATTCATCTAATCCGTAACATGGTTCTGATAGTTCTGTAAATCAACATTCATTTTTTCAGCAGTTTTCATATCCAAAATCCAATTAATTACATGTACCAGCAGATAAATCACCAATATACTAAATGTAAATCCAAATATAATTCCGTAATCAGAGGATTGGATCCCGCTAAATCCAAATGCAATGAACAGCAAGATCAGCTCAATTGAAATCAACTGAAGGATCTTTCTAATAACAAGTTCTTTAACTGTCAGCTCTTTCCTTGAATACATCACAATATATGGAATCAAACTAAAAAGACCATAAACTAACGGAGATAAAAATGCTTCATAACCAAAACGTGCTTCCGGTACAAAAATCATGCCTAAGACAGAGGTTGCGATATTGATCAATGTTACGATAATAAAAAAACTTAATAATATGGACTTGGCAAACTCCTTACCTCTCATTGGACTGACCTCCCTTTAATGTCTGTTTCAAGTCTTGAACATACTTTCTGGAAATGATCACCTCTTCATTATTCTGTAAAATCGCAGTGAACCTTCCATTTAAAGCTGGCTTAAGTGCCTTTACTTTCATTAAATTCAAAAGAATCGACTTTGATATTCTCAAGAAATGTTTTTCATGCAGCACTTCTTCTAGTTCATATAGCTTCTGCCTGTTTTCATAGATATGCTTCGTACAGTAGATAAAAACTCTGTTATCTACTGCTTCTACATAGTAAATATCAGAAATCAATATCTCAAACTGCTTTCCGTCGAGCATTCCTGTCAGCTGTCCCTGTCTGGACTTTACGAACGTCACGATTTCCCTTACCTCATTCGTAATTTCATGACATTGAACTTCGACAATCTCCTTCTCTTCTGTTTTTATCTTCTTTACTCTCACATCCATATTGTTTACTCGTAGCTCTCCTGTATGTTTAAGGTACCTTCCTGCTTAACATAGTAATTCATAAACGAAAGAACGATTTCATTTGTTGTATCAATGCAATGTTTAGCATCAACAGTTCCAACGCCAAGCAGCTTGGCAAGTGGCGGTGCAAACAGCGGTAAATCAGTAAAATTCATATGTCCTGAATTTATGATATAAGTATGATGACCTTGCACTGCACGATCAATGATTACATTGTTTACATAATACGAGCCAGCTGTTTGTCCATCTTTGTAATGACTCTCATTGTCAATCGATAAGAGTGGAAGCGGATATGGATCTTCATTAAACAAATATGCGCCATTCTCATAGCCTGTTTCTTCTCCCAACATCGTTCCATCAAGATCTATGACAGCTGCAATATCCTGACGTTCTCTTCCTAGATTGACAGCTGCTGCTCCACCAAGGGAATGTCCCATTAAACCAATTCTATCACAATCAGTCACATTTAGAACATCTAATATTTGATTCTTTTGCGTTTGTGTATCTTTCTGACCTAAAAACCATTCATCTGAAAGCGCTCCATCTGAAACTGCTTTCTTCACAGTATCAATTACGAATTTCATATCGTCCTTTCTGATCTTAACCCAGTCAGATGATAACGCTAAGACTTCATCTCCATCAACGTTGTTATTATTGATATAGATTGCATTATTGATAAAGGTAGGATCTACTGTAATTGTTTTTCCTGTTGTGTCCTTAGTATAAAATGAATGATAAGGGTGATCCAGACTGATCACGACATATCCATTACTTGCAAGCTCTGTATAAGTAGAAGTATTACTTTGATAGTAACCAAATGCACCATGTGAAAACAAAATGAGTGGATAGCTGTCTCCATCCTGCGCATCCTCTGGATAGAAAAAGTAAGCCGGAATCTCTCTTTTGGATCCATCCTGTTCAAAGCCTTCTTCCCTGCTTTCATCAATCAAAATCGCCTTGGCAGTTGCAACCGGATGTGTACCGGAATTCGTTGTTCCCTGATAACCTGTGAAAATGAATGAAGGAACCAGACTGATCAGAGTAAGTACCATACATAACAGAATACTGCCGATCATTCCTGCCTTTCTTTTCATACCCTCTGTTTTTTTTACTTTTATCAGATAAATAATGACTGATAAAAGCAATCTTATAATCAAGTAGATAAAAAATAGTTTAAATCGAATACCTAAATCTGCAACGCGAAATAAACATAACAGTAAAAACAGGGCAAATTCTATTCCATCAACCAAACATCTATTCCTGATCCACTGTTTCTTTTCTCCCTGCCTGATCATAGAAAAAATTAAAAAACCAATTTCTAAAACTAACATTAAAACAAATAATAAAAATCCCATCTTGTTCCTCCTTATTCGACTCTATATCGTCTCGACATAATTGATCATGTGTTTATAAGGTGACAATAACGGGATTTTTATTTTATATCAATATTTAGGAATGTAAGATGCATTTTTTTGCGGCAAGATGCATAATTCGATTGATATTGAGAGGTACGTTCTATACCTGAACAGGCGGTCATCCAGTCAATAACCATAGGTTGATTGTTTTGTATCATAACATTTCCCGGATGAAAATCAAAATGGCATAAATAATTCTGATCAGGCAGCTGTTCGAGATATTGTTTGATTCTGTTTTTTTCATCTGATGTCAATTCCATTGATGAATCAATATCCTGACTTAATTTTCTTTTCACGGAATAGTCCAGATTCACCTCTTTTTTATGTATAGAAACATGAATGGATGCCAGCATGCGGGAATAGTATTTAAGCTTAAAAGGATGTTTTAGAAAATACTGTATCATATCCCGACCTATAATCTGCTCGTATACAATCCCGTATCTGTTTCGATATTCTACCATTTTAAAGGCATTTGGTACCTGATCAAAACCGGTTTGTATCTTGCATGCCAGCTGATATTCCTTTTCTATCGCCTCATACGGCATATTCTCACGAAATAATTTTAGTATGGTATCCGCAGAATACTGATATATCTCAGCTGTATTTCCCTGTCCTAACATACGATACTGCTTTTTCTCATCGTCCTTTAGAATAGCCTCTCTATGTTCATCCATCTGCATATTCTATGGTCTCCTCTTCATAGATTGCTTCTTTAGCCTGCAACTACTGCTGTACCGCTGGCCGTCACCATAAGCATTCCATTCTCTGCACCTAGTACTTCATAGTCAATATCTACTCCAACTACAGCGTTTGCTCCCATGGATGCTGCTCTTTCTTCCATTTCTCTTAATGCATTTTTTCTTGCTTCGATCAGTTCTTCTTCATAACTTCCGGATCTTCCACCAAAAAAATTACTAAATGATGCAGCAATATCTTTTACAAAATTTACACCTGATACAATCTCTCCAAATACAATTCCTTTGTATTCCAAAATTCTTTTTCCTTCTATAGATGGTGTCGTTGTTATAATCATAATTCTTCCTCCTGCTATATTTTTTGTTTTAGGGCTTCCTAACATGTATAGATATAGTTTATAATAAATCAGACAGCTAAAAAATAATTGAAACTCAGAAATAGATTAAGTTATTGTGGTCTTTTTGCAAAAAAATCAATATTAAGGAGTAACTGTTCACATGGGAAGAAAATCAACAAAAGAAAATAAAAATATTTATCAGACTAGCCGCGAGGCCGTCAACATGACCAGAGAGGCTGCTTCAGAAGCACTGACTTTTATTTCTCCTGATCGAATTGTGAAAATCGAAAGTGAAAAATCGCTTCCACATCCTGATGAAATATTAGCAATGGCGGAATGCTATAAAGACCCAGGTCTTTGTAATTATTATTGCTCACATGAATGCCCGATCGGACAAGAATATGTGCCCGAAATAAGAATGAAGGATTTATCACAAATCACATTAGAAATGCTGGCTTCCCTGAATACTTTGGAAAAAGATAAAAACCGATTAATTGAAATCACCGTAGATGGTACTATTTCTAAAGAAGAACAAAAAGACTTTCAAAAAATTCAGTCACGTTTGTCACAAATTTCAATGGCAATCGACTCATTACAATTGTGGGTTCAAAAAGCAATCATTGATGGAAAATTTGAAGTTTAAATACTTATATTTCATATTTTTATTTCATATGTATGATAATTGCATCTCGCAAAAACTGCGTACAGCCTGACATCTTCCTATCATAGTAAGCTGTGAAGCGTTCATCACATAGATACATCTCTGCCAGTCCTCTATGCATCTTCACAGAATACTTTGGCGTGGATCTGCACAACCATTGTCTATGAAGCTCTGCAATTTCTTTTCCCTCTGTTCCATTTGGATCTGCACCAGATGATACTGCAGTCTCAAGCCGTTTATGTATTTCTTCTGAGAGTTCCTCTATATAATTATATTCCTCTTCTGAGAGACTTAAAATCTTTGCATTACGCGCAGACACTGCTTCTTCTCCATACTTACTGCGGATTTCCTCTCCATAGGCAGCTTCATTGTCACGGATCAGCTCTTCCTTAAACCCTTTAAACTTTTCTGAGTCACTCATCTTCTGAAATCCCTCTTCTTTTCTGATTGTTTTCGTTACATTTTCAATTAATAGATCCAGCCGTTCCCGCTTCTTCTGAAGCTCTACTAAATGACTCTTTAAAGCTGCTACCTGTTCAAATGATTCTGCATCTAATATTTCTTTAATAGCTGAAAGTTCTAATCCCATTTCACGATAAAACAAAATCTGTTGAAGGCGGTCTACCTCCGACTCTCCATAAATACGATAGTCCGAATCCGCCTTTCGTTTCGGTATCAATAATCTGATCTCGTCATAATAGCGCAGTGTACGTGTACTGACACCTGCTAAAGCTGCTAATTTTTTTATTGTATATGTCATTTAGCTTACCTCCTGACATACTGATCATATAGAAATTCTCTCATCTATCCTTCTAATCAATGAATATGTATAAGGACTAAAATACTTTGTCCAAAAATGATTTCTTTGATTTCATGCAATTGATACATCTATATTTGCTCCGATCCTTCTGTGTTCGTTCTCTTATGGTTTTATCTGATTAATATCTGCTACAATCTGGGCATCCAGCTTACCGTCTTCCGCCATCTTTCTTAAAATATCAACTGCATCCTCATGCGACATTCCTTTTTTATAAGGGCGCTCCTCTGTTAGTGCCTGATAAATATCCAGGCAGGCCATTAAGCGATCCCAATGTCCCAAATCCTTCGTGCTCAGTGAAAACGGATATCCTGTTCCATCTAATTTCTCATGATGATAAGCAGCCCATTTTGTGATATCTTCAAGTCCTGACACATCTGACAGAATTTTGTATGTATAGTAAACATGCGTCTGTATATGTTTATATTCTGCATGATTTAATTGATCCGGTTTTTCAAGAATATCTCGATCTACAACAAGTTTCCCTATATCATGAAGTGCTCCCGCAAAAAAAAGTTTCGCTGCCAAATTCTCATCAGCCTGATAGTACAATGCCATTTTATATACCTTTTGTGCGATTCCTATAGAATGATTTTTAGTAAAATGAGATTTATAATCAACAATACGCGCAAATACTCCTGCAAAATCCATCAATTCCCTTGGCGTGCAGGTGACTGTACCTCCAGGTAATAAGTTATGCAAAAAGATGTCAATTTTCTCATTTCTAAGAAAACTCAGATCAAAGCTTTGAATACCATTGATATAGTCAATAAAAGCCTCTGCTTCTTCTCTCGCAAATAAATGTCCTATCTGATCATTTAAATAATTCCTTACTCGCTGGCGTTTATCATCGTCCATCCAACTCAAATCAAATGTTGCATCAATGGTATCGGCGATCTGTATCAGTCGCGCTGCCTGTGGGATTTCGTCTGCTTTTTTACGAAAAGGACCGCTTCCGTCTGCATTTTCATGATGATATAAAACGACGTTCTTCGTTCCATTCGGATCAAATGGCATGAGCTTCATAGCCTCTTCTCCCATGGTACAATGTCTTCCAAAATTCTTAAGAAAACTGCCTGTTGCAGCAACATATGATCCGTCATATTCATCTTGGATGTATTCAGAAAGTGCGCAGTCATGCATAACCGCACATGCAGATAAAATTTGACGTTCTTGATTGGTAGTAAGGACACCCATTCTGTTTCCGACACACATAGCAATGGCCGCGACTCTTTTGCCATGATTCGAAGTAACTCCCAGAAGATCATGCTCTACACAGTCCAATGCATATGACAGTGCAAATAATATTCCATTAAAGTCAAATTCCATTTCCTTTTTATCTGGCATATTTTATTCCTCTTTCTACATGACTCATTGATTATGGATACTATATATTTTATCATCCCAACCACTTTATAACAATGTACATTTGTCATTGAAACCTACCTTATTCTATTACTTTGTGACTGGTTATTTCATTCACTAATTCATTTACACTTGATTTCCTTTAACGTTTGGAATCCATATGCACTCTCAGCATTCTCAACTGCTCGCAGAATTGCCTCTGACATCACTTGTGCCGATAGACATCCCACCATATCCTGATCAGCCTTGATAGTTCCAAGAGACACCGCATATATACTATCTCCGTCTGCCGTTGTGTGAACAGGTCTGATCGAACGTGCATATCCATCATGTGCCATACCTGCTATTTTCCCAAGTTCTGTTTTACAGAATTTCGCGTTCGTAAGAATAACTCCTATCGTTGTATTTCCTACAAATTTATTATCTATTACTTCGTAGCTTTCATACATAAGCTGCTGAGCATCCTCAAATGCTGTATGCTTATCATTCAATAATCCAGCCACTTTTTTCCCGTTTTTCCAGTCATAAATATCGCCAAGTGCATTGACAGCCACAATAGCACCTACTTTGAGTTCCCCAATTTGTACTGCATAACTTCCGATTCCAGATTTCATACTGTTTTCCATACCTTTAAGTTTTCCAACCGTTGCTCCAATACCTGCTCCTACAGATCCATCCCTGTAATTATTTTGTGAAGCACCCATACATGCTGCATATCCCATTGCTTTATCTGGTCTGACATCCGCTGAACCTACTGTTAGGTCAAACAGACAAGACTGACATACTAAGGGCACCTTCGCCACACCTACATCAAAACCAATATCATTTTCTTCAAGATATTGCTGTACGCCTCCTGCTGCATCAAGTCCAAACGCACTCCCTCCACTTAATAAAATTGCATGAATCTGTCCAGCTGCTGCCATTGGTTTCAAGAGTTCGCTTTCTCTGGACGCCGGTCCACCACCTCTAACATCCAATCCTGCCGGTGCTCCCTCTTCAAATACAAGCACTGTGCATCCGGTTCCTGCCTCTTTATTTTCGGCATTTCCTATTTTAAGGTTATCAAATTCTTTAATTGAAATCTCTCTCATATCAATCTCTCCTCATATTCAAATAGACCGTTTTCTTCTGTTATCCTTGATACTTTTGACATAGAATACCTCATATCCTGTAATATGAAGTCTGTTTACACTTAATTCCAATTATACTACTTCAAACTACTATTTACCATGCCTGACAATGAATCTTACTTCATGAGACAGTTATTATTTTTTTCAAATAAAAACACATAAAACCTGCAGCTGTTCATCTTCAAAAGAAGTCGTCTGCGTTTTATGTGTTTATTTATGTATCAATATCGCTAATTTCTATGAGAAGCTCGTGAAACTGTCCGTTTTTGAAACACTATCTACATGAATGTACACGTCCATACAAGTAACCCCATTTTTTTCATATACATGCTCAAAACAAGATA
>JAAYYM010000728.1 GCA_012515365.1 Clostridia bacterium | reverse complement strand
TATACCACAATATCTGTCAACTCATGCTGTCTATTTGTACGCCAACATAACAGATGAATTCAACAACAAATTGTTAAGACCTGTAGGTGAAGATCCATTTTCACTGAAGCTCATTGAGACAGTTCCTGCTACAATTAAGGTAAATGGAAAAACATATTTCAATGAGTTCAAAAGAGAACACAAATCAAATGGAGGAGTTATCCTTACTATTGGCGAAGCTCTAAAAATTGAATTATTTCCCAATAAAACTCCAGATCATAAGGTTTCCTTCAATCTTCAAGAGAAGGAGTTGGATTTGTGGATTAAAGAGGCGGAATTTGTTATAGATATAGCAGAAACACATAGCTTGGAAATCGGAGGTTGTCAACTCAACCTGCAAAGTCAAAATACACAACAATTTTTGGAGTGGGTTAAGGAAAGGCTTGAACACGCCAAGAAGATACAAAGAATTCTTATAGGACTAAACGTCAATAAACAATTAAAGCTTAAAGAGTTTACTCAAACAGAGGAAAATACTATTGGAATCCTGTATAAAGCAATCTGTGAGAACCAAGAGGTTTCGATAAAAGAGGAACTTCCTCCCGTTTTTACGGTCAATATATCAAATTTGTGTATAGCTTTATCATGTTCAAAAACGCCGTCTGGTAAGTACCGAATCTTTTCTTACAAAGATGTTAATGAGGCTATCTATTATACGGATAGTAATACAACAACGCCATTGCGAACATCAATATACTCTTGGTTTCAAGAAGAAGGCTTCCTTTCTGTTTGTAATATTGACTTTGATGACATAGTACCTTCGTATCAAAAGGTGATTGAGTATAATCCTAATATTTCTCAACGAGCCAACAACGATATGTTAATGATGCTTCTTGCGTATGACAAACAACATGATATAAGACTGCTTAAAGCCGCAGAGAATCTTTGTCAATGGATTATTACTATTCAGGACGAAAATGACAAAAATATCCACATCTTAAATTTGATGCAAATACGCAGAAGAGAAAGGCAACTGACAGCTGACGAACGAGAGAACGTCATGGATTTAGTCGATTCTGTGGATAATATGGGAAAGGTTGCATGTTATATACTCCTTAACAACAAAGAGCAAGTAAATCATTACATAAATAAAATGAGTAAATCGGATGTACAGTTCTTGAAGTCGCTTCCTATCTACAATTTGTATGAATGTAAAGATGTTAATGGCTGAAAGTGATGATATGGGTTTCTTCAAAACGACACATTTAATAGCATGGAATTATGATAGTACAATTGGTTTCATATAAATCAACATTGCGAGCAGACAGCAAATTGCGTCATACTGCGGAGATTATTAACTCCTCGAAAGCCGACCTCATTCTGTTCGCTGGTCATACTTTAGTTTCTGACAGTGATGTCAATGAGCTGAACAAGCTTGTTGACAATGATAAAACAACCGCTGTAATTGAAGTAAAAGAGGATAAAACAAGTAAAATGAATCCTGTATGCCATTCCATGTTCTTGTTAGAAAACGGAATAGTTAGAAGCTTATTTACACATCAACTATTTACCCTAAAATCCGCAACTATCATCCAATACACGAT
>JAAYYM010000727.1 GCA_012515365.1 Clostridia bacterium | reverse complement strand
ATTTATAGAAAAAGGGGTCAAAATAAGCTTGCGATGATTTGTGTATCTTTAATTGTCGGGATGCTTTTTGTTGTGCTGTTTATCAGTCGTATGGAGCTGAAACAAAAACAGGATGATTACCTCAAAAGGGAAGAAATACTGACTCAGCAGATTAAGGATGAAGAAAAGCGGGCAGAGGAATTGGTTGAATATGAGAAATACACCAAAACTGCTAAATATGTTGAGGAAGTTGCAAAAGATAAATTAGGACTTGTATATGAAGATGAAATTGTATTTCAACCGGAAGAATGAGCTGACTGCTCATTCTTTTTAGTTATGACAATAAATCGCAAGAGAAGCGTGTGATTGATTATTTACTTCTTAATGACTATGAGGCACTTCGATTTGACAAGTGTTCAGTAAACTCTCTTGTATAATAGCTCTCTGTATCAATCATTTAGGAGGGTAAATAATTGAAAAGAGAGAAAAGGAAAGAGTTATTAATTTGTGTAATGGGGATCATTTTGTCTGGAGGGAGTATATTTGGGATGAATCCATTTTGCCTGATTTTCTTTACTTCTATGTATATGGAGAAAATCTGCAGATGGTTTTTGATGCCCTGCATTGCTGCTGTATTGTTTTTCACGCAACCGGTGGACAGAATGATGCGCTACCTGATACCAATGATTATCGTAATGTTTCTTGTTAAAATGCTAGAAGCAAGACATCGGATCTGTCAGAAAACAAAAGGGTATTTTCTGGCAGGTATCAGCTTATTTGTTATGGATATGTCTGCAAATGCACTTTCTGTACCCGGGAACAATATCTTACCTGTTGGTGCAGTGGAAAGTATATTGGTCATCAGTGGCAGTTATGTTATGGGTGGAATGATACGATTTTTACTGAGTTCAAAAGATAACAAATATCAAAAGGAGAAAGAGGATCTGCTGCTTAAAGGGCGAGAGAAGGGAAAGCTGCTGGCATATGCGGAGTCTTTTCGAAATCTGGCTCATACATTTCTTGATCATCAGGAGGAAGATCCGGAAGAAGAAATAGTGGTTGAATCAGAGCCTTGGAGGCGAAAAGAGCTGCTATGGAGAAGCAGATATATGGAAAACAGAGTTGTACTAGCGGGACAGCTAAATGAAATGGCTCATATCATCTCAGATGTAGCAGAGGAATTATATGATGTTACAAAGTTTGGAGAACAGCTGGATGAAAAGGTGAAAAGAGTATTTAAGCGGGAAGGTCTGCTGGTAAAGAACATTCTGATCGTAGAGAAAAAAGAGCAGAAAATGGAAGTATATCTGACGTTACGTGTGGAGCGGGGAAATGGAGTTGCAACAAGAGAGGTTTCCAGACTGCTGTCAAAGGTTTGTCAGAAGAAGCTGATTGCTTCTAGTGACAGCCAGAATATCATTCATAAAGAATATGTTACTTTGTTTTTAGAAGAGGATGTTGATTATAAAGTATTGTCAAGTGTATATAAACTAACCAAGGATGGTGAAGAGATATCCGGTGATAATTATGGGATCACAAGGATTGGAAGAGGAAGAGAAGTCATCAGTCTGTCAGATGGTATGGGTTCTGGTGAGAGAGCTTTTCGGGAAAGTGCAGATGTCATTGAACTGCTAGAACAGTTTCTGGAATCAGGCTTTACGTATGAATCAGCGATACAGATGATCAATACCGCTTTAATTTCCAGATCAGAGGAGCAGATCATAGTTAGTCTGGATATCTGTGATATTGATCTGCATAGTGGTGTATGCAGTTTTATAAAGATCGGAGCGGCAACGACTTTTATTGTACGTGAAAGCAAAGTGGAACAGCTGGTTTCGACTACGTTGCCATTAGGGATCTTTCATCATACGGATTATGAAGCAGTCAATAAAAAACTATATGATGATGATTATGTTGTTATGGTGACGGATGGAGTGCTTGATCATATTGAAAATGAAACTCCGGAAACTGTGATGATGGAGATCATCAAAAAGACGAAAAGAGCGACTCCGCGGGAAATGGCACGTAAGATTATGGAGTCGGTGATTACAGGATATCATACAGAAATCAAGGATGATATGACAGTAATCGTTTTCGGTATATGGAAAAAATAGCGAGGCTTGCTTTTTCGGATTAATCCATCTATTATTAATAAGTGTAGGCAATTACATGATAAGGACTGAACAGATGGTAGATAAGGTATTACGATATATAGAAAAGAATCAGATGATTAGAGAAAATGAAGGCGTTATCGTAGGTGTTTCCGGTGGCGCGGATTCTGTTTGTATGTTGGATTTACTATTGCAGATCCGAAAGAAATTACCGATGAAGCTATATGTTGTTCATGTTAATCATGGGATCAGAGGGATGCAGGCAGAGCAAGATGCAGAGTTTGTGAAACAAATTTGTGAACAACACAAACTGCCTTATATAATAAGGGAAGTAAATGTTCCGGATTATGCTGCAAGGGAAGGAATCACATCTGAGGAAGCCGGCAGGATTTTGCGTTATGAGATATTCCGCTCACTCAAGGTAGAATATCATGCTGCTAAAATTGCAGTGGGACATCATATGAATGATCAGGCGGAAACAGTTTTGTTTCATTTATTCAGGGGTACAGGTATCAGAGGAATGGGAGGAATATCGCAGGTTCGAGATGATATCATTCGCCCGCTGCTATGTGTCAGCAGAGAAGAAATCGAGCAATATGCAGTACAGAGAAAGCTTTTGTTTTGTACGGATCAGACTAATTTTGATAATTGCTATACTAGAAATCAGATCAGAAATCAGATTCTTCCGATGATCAAACAGAATGTACAGGAAAAGGTTATAGAGCACATTGCGCAAACAGCTTCTTTTTTTCAAGATGCAGAACGGTATTTACAAAAACAGTCTGATCAGATTATAGAAGAATTGGTTATATGGAAAGAAGAGATGTGTGAAATACCGGTTGACGTACTAGAGGAACAGGACAGCATTATCAGAGATTATATCATCAGAAGCTGTTTAGAAAGGGTCTTTTCAGGAAGT
>JAAYYM010000726.1 GCA_012515365.1 Clostridia bacterium | reverse complement strand
TTGGCCACCAATCTTCCTGCTGCATCACATATTGATAAAGTGGCAGGATTTCTTTGGCCGCATTTAATGTTTCCTCGAACACCGTCCCATCTGCATCTTTTTCAGGCAAATGTTCTATTGCCTTAACGATCGCCACCTTCACGATAGTACCGTCTTCGCATAGCGCTCTTACTGTATCTCTATCTGTCCCATGATCGTGGTAACTTTTATCCTTATACATGGTTCTATATGTCATCTCATCCAGAAGATCACGGTCCAAAAGACGCAGCTGTCGCTTATAATCTGCTGCTTTACTGCTCACATCTCGTGTCTCTGCTCTGACGGATAGATAGTATCCTTCGCCAGGGTAAACATCGTCATGTTGCTCGATCGACAAAGAGACACTCTGAGGAAAATCCTTCCATTCGTCATTCTTCAGTTCAACCCAGAGATATCGTTCTACATTCTGAATTTGGTTCATCCAATTTGAGCAAGAGACGTATTCCAGCCCGGGTATCTGCGCAGCAACCTTTCGAGCGAATGCTATAAATCTCTGACGTACTTCCTTCCCACGGTTCTTTAAGTCTGTCATGTACTCAGCCTTGTCTCCGGCTTTGTCAGGCGCTATATAGTGCTCACCGGAATGATCGGACAAGAAAGAAATTATTTCAGCAAAACCATACTGTTCCTGATTTTTAGTAACTGCCTTCCAAAGCGCATGCAGTGTTGGTAATACTTCAGGCTTTATTTCAATACCAGAATTCTGCGGGTCCCAGTGCTGTGCGCTGCACTTAGCCTTCAATTCATCCTGGGATATATATTCTTCCTTCTCATAATCGATCAGTCGATCAAATTCGACATCGATATGATCACTCACTTTTCCTTCTGTAGCTTTCTCAGGATCATAGTGTTCTTTAGCATAGCTTTCTTTAATAACGCGCCCGTGGCCAATCAGGCATCTGGGCTGATCTCCAAGCTTGATCAGGAACACCTCATCACCGATCCTTGGATCGGTACTTGAGCATGTCCACATCTCAGAAACTGTCTGGCCGGCTTTAGTAGCCGCACATTTTTCTGAAAACCCTTCCCAGTGCCGGTTGTTTACATTCCAGGTCAGGAGCCAGACTCTCTTGACTGTTTGTTCGGAAATAGGGAATTTATTCAAGTTCTGTGCTTCAACATCGAAGATACGATAATTTTTGCATGAGAAGTTTTGGTCACGGAAAGCTTTGATCTTTCTACAGTTATCAATATATGTTTCAAGGGAACCGGTTTTTTTTAGCTGAACTCCAATCACCTCAAAAATATTACTGTGTCCGGTGTTGGAATTAAGGATCGGGAAAGAATACGGCTTCAGGCAATGTAAGATCATAGATGCAGCCGCCGTCTGCATTCCTGGAAGAGGCTCGTTTAAGACACCTTCTGCGCGTTCAAACATAGCATCATCATCTGTCATCGGAAGAAGGTCAACGAGCATGCGTATAAAGCTTGCAACCTGCTCTGGTGTCGGGGCTGAGTTTTTTCGTTTGAAAGAAAAGAATCCTGTTCCAAAAAGACCGATTGATCGTCCTACTTTCGCAGAGGCTTCGTAATTACTGTATTCTCCACGGCCGGCCTTTTCCCATACGTCATCCCAGAGCATGGTTAGATGCTCTTTATCATCTGATGCCAGGTTACTCTCATTCACCATTTTCTTTTTGGCATCAAGGCCCTGACTCCATGTACCAACGGTAGTGAGATACACCAAATTCAAATCTTTATAGTCCAAGGCAGAAAAGTCACTAAGCTTTGCATAGGCTTCAACCGTCTCGCGCATCAATTCATAACAACCATCATGCTGCTCAGCATTCATTTCTTCTTTTTCTTTCAGGTCACGTATAATTGCTTGGACATCATAATTATTAGCCATAATGCCATTCCTTCCTCAACTAAGCTTCTCTCTTTTTATAAATGAGTTCTACATCGTATCCGAGCTGCTCCATCATTCTTATGAAGGTATTATTTACGGATCTTCTCCGGACTTTTAATATGTCGATATACATAAGACGGAGAGGTGCCTGTTTGAATGTTTTGAGTTTCCAATACTTTATTTATAACCTTGATGCAAAGTGTTCCATCGCTTGCTTTAATTCTTCAATTGCTTCCGGCTTTATGACAGCAAAATATTCAGGCATTATTTCCTGAAGATATGCCTTATCGAATATACCTGCGGCTTGACGCGCGAAACCCTCCTCCAATAATATCCTGGCTTCTTCTTTTTTATCGTCCTTTGCGCGTTCCATAAAAAAATTATAAAACATCTCTTGTCCCTGATTCATAATTCAACATTCCTTTCAATATTTTATCTATCATTATTTTCCACTAATATAATTCCCGAGAATGACGGTGTCATATTGTCTTACCTCTTCAATTTTTGCCTCTTTTGTCGCTCCATATTTTGACTGATAAAGAAGGATCCCTCTCATTATTTCTCCTCTTGTTTTTTTCTCCTCAGGGTGATGATAATGTTTGCAATAACATTTCCTGCCACAACTGCTAATGCCATAAAACTCAATAATAAATACCCGAGCTCTTCAAATCCCTCCATTTTTCCAAACTCAATCTGCAAGGAATAATAAATGATTAATAGTACTCCAATCAGACTTGGAAAATACCATATCCATTTTCGTTTGAAAAATCTTGAAAGCAAAAAAGACGCAAGTGCGCCTACAGCTGCAAGAACCAGTAATACTATCACTAATCTATCCATAACTGTACACCTCTCTCATTATCTATAGTTTTACTTTCTTCAAGACCTCCAAGTCAAGCTTTTTCATGTTAAGGACAGCTTCATTCACTCGCTTTACTTGTTCCTCAGTGCCTTCGAACATGATCTCCTCCCAGTTTGAGGGTATAACCTGCCATGAGACTCCAAATTTATCTTTGCACCATCCGCAACTCTCTGCCTCGGGCACCGCCGAAAGCTTCTCCCAGAAGTAGTTTATTTCATTCTGATCCTCGCAATTAATGATGAACGAAAAAGCCTCATTGAATGTAAAGTCAACATCATACCCGTTGTCCATTGCGGAAAAGGAAAAACCATCCAGTTTGAAAGCTGCATAGTTTACTTTTGCCTTCAGGGATACAGCTTCACCCTTCTGATATCTGCTGATCGTTCCTATTTCCGAATTTTCGAACACTTCCGCATAGTACTTGATCGCATCCTCGGTTTTTCCGCAGACATCACCGGAGAATAATAAGTTAGGCGTTATCTTCTGAATGTTCTGATCTCCCTCCACCAGCATTAACTGCCAGGATAAACCGTAACGGTCCTGCACCCAGGCATACCGTTTGGAGAACGGGTATTCTCCGAGAGGCATCAGTTTTGTACCGCCCTCAGAAAGTGCCTTCCAGATTTTATCCAGTTCTTCAGAAGTAGAGCATGCTACCATAAGTGATATGGTTGGATTTAACTTAAAATATGGACCAGCACTGATCGATACGAACTCCTGACCTGCCAGTTCAAAACCCACGATTTCTGAATCGTTATAAGGAGGAGGGTTTTTTATAACTTTGGTGTACTCGAGCTTTGACTGTTCAAAAAGGCTGATATAGAACAGGGCTGCTTCTTTAGCTTCCTTGTCATACCATAGATGAGGAACTATCTTCTGCATATTGTTCTTCTCCTTCCTCTATTCCATAATCCTTCGGGAATTTTCTTCTTTATTTATACCCCCTCGTCATCAACACCACGCACTCAACGTGAAATTCTTAGGCTATTTCACACTTCCCCCAAATACAGTATAAATGCTGTGTTTATGCTAGTTTGATATCTATCCTGACCTCTCACTGAATCGTTTTCAATCAGGCTATTTCCTATTTTCATTTCTTTGAGAAGATAAAGGTTGAATATCATGCGGACATTTTTAGACTCTTTCTCATCAATAGCCGGACTACCATCTTCA
>JAAYYM010000725.1 GCA_012515365.1 Clostridia bacterium | reverse complement strand
TCCGTTATGCAGAGAAAAGAATATCAGCCTTAGTATAGAAAAAGGAAATGCAGATGTTGCTATTTTGATTGACAAGGTTCGTTTTAATCAAATGTGCTTTAATCTGTTATCTAATGCAGTTAAATATACACCTGCAGGTGGCCATGTCAAGATGAAAATGGTACATGGAGCAATCAGCCAGGGAAAGCTGCCGTGTGATATTTATATTTCAGATGACGGAATTGGGATCAAACCGGAGTTTCTTCCTCATATTTACGAGCCGTTTTCTCAGGAAGGGCGTGCTTTTCAGTCTATAGAAGGCACGGGCCTTGGACTTTCTATCGTTAAGGAAATCGTAGACCTGCTTCAAGGAACGATCGATGTAGAGACAGAAGTGGGGAAAGGAACAACTTTCCACATTCACTTAGATATGACCTTAGCAGCTCCTTCAAAGCTTACCGATCAGGCTGAAATGTATGATATGAAACTTCTTTCAGGAAAGACGGTATTGCTGGCAGAGGATCATCCGATGAATCAGGAAATCACAAAGCGACTGCTTGATAAGGTCGAGATGAACGTCGTGATCGCAGATAATGGTCAAAAAGCAGTCACGGAATTTGAAAACAATTCTCATCGCTATGATGCAATTTTAATGGATATGCGTATGCCTGTTATGGATGGTTTGCAGGCTGCCAGAGCGATCAGAGCACTTACGATTCAAAAAGCGAAAGAGATTCCGATTATTGCAATGACAGCAAATGCGTTTGAAGAGGATCGAAAAGATTCTGCCGCTGCAGGTATGAATGCACATCTTGCAAAGCCGGTTGATCCAGATACGCTTTATCATGTGTTGAGTCAGTGTATAAAAGATTCACTAGACCATACCCTGTAATCTGTGGTAACATATTGATTGCATATTGATGCCTTAGGGATTGATATGCAATCATTTTTGATTGGAGAAAAAGTATGGTAAGTATATTGATCAATTGGTTTTATATATGTCTGACAACTTTTATTACCGGGCATTTCGTGACATCAAAACTCTATCAGATGATGAAAGGCAAGCATCATGTTTCTGTTATGACTTCTCTCGTTGCAGGGATTGCAGTGAACACGACTTATGCGGGCTTTTATAGTTTGTTCGGAGGCGTCAATATAGCTGCAAATGTGGTCTTACTCATATTGTGTGCGGTGTGTGTGTTCCTTGAACGAGATTATTATAAAGAATTGACTCAAAGGGTCAAAATGATTAAAAACCAGAAGATAACAGTCTCAAAGCTGATAATGGTGTTACTTGCACTTATCATCATAGCAGGCATTTCTTATTTTTGCTCGAATACCGGATTTATGTACGATACCGGTTTGTATCATGCGCAGAGTATAAGGTGGACGGAAGAATATGGCGCAGTAAAGGGAATTGCAAATATTCATGAACGTTTTGGATATAATAGTAGTTTCTTTTCTTTTATGGCATTATACAGCATGAAAGACTTGTTCGGTCAATCCTTACATAGCGGACAGGCATTTATTGGAGCAATTGTGTGTATTTATGCAGTGTGTGGGCTGTTTACACATTGGAGCAGAAAGTATTTATTTAGTAATGTATGCAGAGTGGCTCCGGTTATTTATACCATTATCATTTTATTTGAGATCATTTCACCTACTACGGATTTCCCGACGGTTTATCTGATTATGTGGCTTGTTATCAGATTTGCGTTACTGGCTGAGAATGGAGAAACAGACTCTGCTCCTTATGCACTTCTGGCAGTTTTTACGGTTTTTCTGGTGGCACTGAAGCTGACCGCCGTTTGTATGGTATTGATCGTCATTTATCCGGCTTATGACATGATCCGACATAAAAAGTGGAAACAGGTGATGATTTGTGTGGCAGCAGGACTGATATTAATTGCCCCTTATCTGATTAGAAACGTGATCATTTCCGGCTGGCTTGTATACCCATTTGCATCGCTTGATCTCTTTTTGGTAGACTGGAAGCTTCCGGCTGAAACAGCAATAGGAGATGCGACTGATATTAAAGTATATGCGCGATATGTGTACGATCGCAGTCTGGTTTCACAATCTATTTTTCAATGGTTTCCGACCTGGTGGGAAGGACAGAGGCCGTTGGAACGCTTCTTTTCAGCAGCAGCACTGCTTGCAGCTCCGGCTGGGTTAATCGTATGTGCAATCCGACTTCTGATGGCACGAAAAGTAGTTGACACAAAGCTGTTTCAAATCGTGTTATTAAACATCGTCATGATCTGTGGATTCGCATTTTGGATGTTCTCTTCACCATTACATAGATATGGATATGCCTTTTTACTGACAGTTCCGCTGCTTGTGATAGCTACGACATTGGATATGTTTTGGGATTATAAATGGCTTCGTGTATTTGGGTTGATTTGCTCGGCAGGGTTATTTGCATTGATTGCATTTCCTACCTATAAAACGTTATGGGATGATTATTATCTGTTTAAAGATGTGAGTAAAGATACGTCATATTTATTCATGCAGAAGGATTATCCGGATCCGGAAATGGAATCACAGGATTTGAATGGTATCACCATCTATTATCCACAAGAGGCCGGAGGTCAGTCCTGGTATGCACATTTTCCGGCAACGAATTTTGGAACGAACATTCAGTATTGGGAAAACCGTGGGGATCACATCCAGGATGGATTCCGGCATAAATATTGATTAACAGAGTTTATAGCGATTGAGTGCCCAGGCATTGATGTTGATTTCTGTGACCGCCAGACCACAGTAAGCACATGTCTTTTGACCCACTCCGGTAATGGGCGCACCACAGTTTGGACACGTTACGCCGAGGGCAGTTTCGCCTTCGGCTATTTTTTCGACATCCTGTATGTATTGAAGCTCTACTGAGTAGCGGACTTGCTGTTTGACATCTTTAGAACCGCATATGATGGATCCGGACTTTTCAATATAATGATAGTAGCCAACAGAGGTTTGAAGCGTAATGACGCAGGTACCGCCCATTTTGCGGTAGGTAGCAATTTCGGTCTGATGGATTTTGACATCTCTGAACACTTCTTTTTGGCACTGTTCTTTATTAGCAGCAATCGAAAGGCTGATCTGATTACGCAAATCAGCAGAAGCATTGGTCAGTTTAGTGATATCGTCCTGTGTAAGAGCCAAAAAAGCGGATTTTAACATATTTTCAGCTTTTTGTTTAAATTCATTCCAGTTAAATGCCGGAAAATCAGCTATGATACGTGGCAGGCATAGAGACGTCATACCATTGACAGATTTTGGAGTGTGCTCAAGCTCTTCTGCCTGCTCCTTGAGTCCTGCTTCCAGTGCATTTAGTGCAAATGAAGCATTATCTGCCAGTCCCTTAATGCGGTAAATAATGTAACCTACGCCGGCGATAACAGTGAACACGACAGCTATCAATAAAATAAGAATGATGAAATTCATGTAGGTTCTCTCCTCTGTAAAATAATCTCAAGATCTTTTCATAATTATAGTAGAAGAAAAACGTTTTGTCTATGATGTTTGAAGTGATATGGGTTTTAATCAATTTATCTGTAATTTACAAAACCTTTACCTTACTTTGCTAGTTTGAGAAGTACGATCCTTTTATAATTTGAATTGCGTAAAATGTTATTACAAAAAAAGGAGACTATGAAAAAATGAAAAGAAAACTAGTGAAGGCAATTTTGGCATGTACACTCGTTGCTTCTATGCTGACAGGGTGTGGCAGTGCTGCACCGGCAGAGCAGGCAGCCGCACAGACACAGTCTGCCCCAAAAGAGACGCAGTCTGCTCCAAAAGAGACACAGTCTGTAACAGAAGACACGGACAAGCAGGAGACAACAGAACCAAAATATGTATTCCTTTTCATCGGCGATGGAATGAGCTATCCACAGATCCAGCTTACCAACTATTTCGTAAGTGCATCTCATCAGGATGGAGCCCAAAAGGTGACTGTGAAGGATGAGGAAAAAACAATTTTAAGTAATAAAAATCAGCTTGTGATGATGGATTTTCCGGTTATGGGAAGTGCACAAACTTATGACAGTACAAGCTTTGCACCAGATTCTGCTTCAACAGCTACATCAATTGCAACAGGAAATAAAACATGGAGTGGAAGTATTAATGTAAGTGAGGATTTCAGCCAGAAATATGAGACGATTGCAGAAAAGCTGAAAGCACAAAAAGATTATAAAATCGGAATTATTTCATCGGTTAATATCAATCATGCAACTCCGGCTGCTTTTTATGCGCATCAGGAATCCAGAAACAGCTATTATGAAATTGGTCAGGAAATGATCGATAGCGGATTTGAATACTTTGCAGGAGGCGGTTTAAAACAGCCTACAGGAAAAGAAAAGGATCAAGAGGATCTGTACGAAATAGCTGCAAAGGCAGGTTATCAGGTCGTAAAGACACAGAATGAGGCGCAGGCACTAACAGCGGATTCGGAAAAAGTGATTGTCATTGATGAACATCTGGCAGATAGTGATGCGATGTCATATGAACTTGACCGAGCTGACGGTGAGTGGGGATTAGTAGATTATGTCGATCAAGGGATCGAACTTCTCGATAATGAAAATGGATTTTTTATGATGATTGAGGGTGGAAAGATTGACTGGGCATGTCATGCAAATGATGCAGCCAGCACGATTACAGATACACTTGCGCTAGACCAGGCTGTTGCCAGAGCAGTAGAGTTTTATGAGGAACATCCCGAAGAAACATTGATCCTTGTCACAGGAGACCATGAGACAGGAGGACTGACAATCGGGTTTGCAGGTACAGATTATGATACCTTCTTAACGAATTTTAATAATCAGAAACTATCTTATGCAAAATTTGATTCTGACTATGTAACCGCATATAAAGAAAACAAAACTGATTTTGATACTGTTATGGCAGATGTAACTGAATTATTTGGATTGACTACACCAGTCGAAACAGCCGGCAATGATACAGAACAAAAGGATAACGCAGACAGTCATCCGGAATCAGATGATAGTGGAACACTGGCCATGACGCAATACGAATATGATCAGCTAAAAGCAGCCTATGATACAACAATGGCACGTACAGGCGAGGAAGAAGAGTTTGCTCAGGACGAGTATGTAAAATACGGAAGCTATGAACCGCTTACTGTCACGATCACACATATCTTAAATAATAAAAGCGGCGTAAACTTTGGTTCTTATGCACATACAGGACTTCCGGTCGAAGTATTGACAAAGGGTGTGGGTGCAGAAAAGTTTGATGGATACTATGATAATACAGAGATTTATAATAAGATTGCAGAATTGACAGGAGTAGAATAAATGAAAAAACTGCTATTTTCAAAGCAGAAAAACTTTCTACTGACATTGATTGCAGGCATTATTCTGATCGGCATCCTCGTAGCTCTTCCAACAGGCTTCGAGGATGCTGTTATTTATCAAGGGACGCAGCGTGCAGTTTGTGAGGTACTGGAAGTCAATAATTCTGCTGTTATTACATCAGGCCTGATACAGTCAGGAGAACAATCCTGCAAACTGTTGGTCAGGACTTCTAAATTTAGGGGAACAGTGATAGAAGGTGTTAATTTCTTGAGTGGATCACTGGAAAAAGATAAAATATTTAGTCCAAAGGACTATGCCTTAGTCACCATCAGCTGCGATGGAACTCAAATAAAATCGGTGATTATGTCAGATCATTTCAGATTGGGTCAGGAACTGATCCTGATGCTGCTTTTTGTAGTATTATTGATTGTTTTTGCCGGAAAAAACGGACTACAGGCGATATTATCCTTTGTCATTACAATCATGTGTATCTGGAAAATACTTGTACCGAGTTATTTAAAGGGCTATTCGCCCGTATGGATGGGGATTGCGATCGTGACATTGTTAACAATCGTGATTATCTTTTTTGTCTATGGAATTGATAAAAGATCATTGACCGCGATTTTGGGGGCTTTGCTGGGAGTCATGACGACTTGTCTGCTGGGAATTCTGTTTACAGATCTGTTTCATATTCATGGCGCAATCATGTCAAATGCTGAGTCACTGCTATACAGCGGATATGAGCATCTGGATCTGACCTCTATATTTATGAGCAGTATTTTTATCGGAGCCAGCGGTGCAATGATGGATTTATCAGTTGATATTACTTCGGCTGTATGGGAAATTGTACAGAAGAAACCTGAAATAGGAAGGTGGGAAGCTTTTCAATCGGGGATTACCATCGGAAGGGCAGCCATGGGAACCATGACAACCACGCTTCTTCTTGCTTACTCAGGGAGTTATGTAACCTTGATGATGGTCTTTATGGCACAGGGGACTCCTATTGATCATATTTTAAATTATAAATATATATCTTCGGAAATCCTTCATACCATTGCCGGCAGCTTTGGTCTGGTGACTGTGGCTCCATTTACAGCATTGGTGGCGGCATTTATGTTTGCAAAAGCTCATACAGAATCCTGAAAACGAACCTGCTTCTTGAAAAACCTATTTTACTCTTGTATAATAAACACAAGACTTGAATGATTTTCTGGAGGGGGATTAAAAAGTATGAATGAAAGGATAAAAGCTTTGGTAACACGCAGAAGCAT
>JAAYYM010000084.1 GCA_012515365.1 Clostridia bacterium | reverse complement strand
TGCGGTGTGTCAGTGCCGTCGATTCCCAAAAAACGATTGGAGCATATCAAGGGACAGATGGTAGCACAAATTGACGGTATGAGATGTGAGAGCTGTCGCCGTACAGTGACACAGGCAATCAATGAACTGGAAGGTGCATCAGCAAAGGTCAGTCTGGAGAAGCAGAATGCGATTATATATTATGACAGGGACATAGAAAAAGACACAGTCATTCAGGCAATTGAAAGTAAAGGGTTTATTGTAACCGACCTTTATTGATTCTTTTACGGGTGTACTTGACATTGTTTCGGCACACCGATATACTCAAAGTGTGGAAAAATAATATCAAACTAGTGATAGTGAGGTGTTAGAAGTGATTTTGGAAGACTTGATCAAACAAAAGCAAGTTACCAAGTATCGATTGGCAATTCAAGCGGGTGTTCCGCATGCTACATTAAGTGATATCTGTACCGGAAAGACTCGAATAGAAAAATGCTCTGCAGAAACTATATACAGACTGGCAAAAGCGCTTAATGTTCCAATGGAATTATTGATAGAGCAGTCCGTAGAGGACAATCATGAGACAGAACGTGAAAAGTCCTACGAATATGGATTGCCGGAATATCTGCAAAAGGATTTGGACAGATATAAAGAAGCGCTTACAAATGGCTCGGATTTATTGGACTGTTTATGGGGAGAGTTATATGGGAGCATTAATGATGCGGAGATAACAGACGGTGTGATTACGCCGGAGCACGCAGATTATCTGAGACAGAAGTACCTTTGGAGGTAGAAAATGTCAAATGAAATAGACTTTACAAAGTGCAAAAGAGTAATGGGGAAAGCATATAATGGAGCAAATGGCAAGAAGATTGCCATTGAGTACCAGGGAAACCAATATATGCTGAAGTTTCCGCCATCCTCGGATGCAAAACCGACAGAGTTGTCCTATACAAATAGCTGCATCAGCGAACATATAGCAAGCAGTATTTTTAATCTGGTTGGTGTTAAGGCACAGGAGACTTTACTTGGAAATTTTGATCGCCACAATGGGAATTGGGGCTTTTTGTACAATGAAGACGAGAGCGTTTCCATGATTGCTCCGGTATTTGATTGTGGAAGTTGTCTTTTGCCACAGGCAGATGAGATCATTATGAAAAAGGTTCTGGAAGATGAAAGTGCTCTGAATGCAAGGGTTTATCAATTTCCGACTTCAGCAATTAAATTAAATGGACAGAAAATGAATTATTATGATTTTATAAGCAGTATGAAGTATAAAGAGTGTAATGCGGCACTGGAGAGAATTGTGCCTAAAATCGATCTGATTCAGATTGCAGGTTTTATTGAAAAGATACCCTATATTTCAGAGATACAAAAAGAATTTTATATTAAATATATATCAGCCAGGTTTGAAAAAATACTGGCACCGGCATATGAAAAGAGACCCTGAAAACCGATTTTGCTAAAATAGAAATTATGAAGTATTTTGGAGATGATCTGAGACTATGAAAAAGAAAATCACAGAAGCACATGGAAAAAAAGGTTTTGTGTTTCTACTTGCTGTTATGGCATTTATCACTTACATATTGGCTAATGGAGTAGTCTGCATTCCGATTATGGCATGGATTTATCCGATTTTGTTTTTGAAATTATATGATACAGAATCTTTGCGAAAACCATGGTTGATGTTAACAGTAATTTATGCAGTTGGATTCGTTATCAGATTTTACAGTGTGATCGGGATGAACGTTTGCCTGTGTGCGGCAGTCGCAGTCATACTGGCACTGTTTCGACTGGTACCTTATTTTCTAAGGAGAAAAAAGAAAAAGGACTTTTGTGGAACTCTGATATATGCCTCAGCAACTACGGTGGTGGAGTATTTCATCTATTTCATTTATCCTATTTTGGGAGGTCTGTCGGATGCATATACACAGCACGGAAATCATGAGTTGATTCAACTTGTAACACTTACAGGAATTTATGGAATTGTTTTTTTTATAAACTGGACAGCAGCAATGGTCTGGTGGATTTGGGATCATCGAGCAGAACATAAAATCATTAGAAAATATGGTGGCATATATTGTTTGGTGGCGTTCCTGATTTTTTTGTATGGAGCAGTGATGTATTATTTTCCAAAAGAAACTGAAAGTGTGAGAGTTGCGGGCGTGACAGTTCCTGTGTCAGATCTTCTAAACGAAGATGAGGATGTTTATGCGGTTTTCTATACGAATGCTTATACAGAAAAAAATAAAGAAAGCACAAAAATAAAGCTGGCGGGTGTTTCGGAAGAACTTTTTGAAAAAACAATCTGTGAAGCACAGGCCGGAGCTAAAATGGTAGTCTGGTCAGAACTGAATGGAGCAGTTTTGAAGGAGGATGAAAATAAACTTTTACAAAAGGCATCTGCTATTGCAAAGGAACAGCAGATTTATTTGTTAATGTCGTTATTGGTAAAAACGCCGGGAGAGGATTATAAGGAAAACAAAGTGGTTGCGCTGAATCCGCAGGGTGAAGTGGTTTTTGAGTATTATAAATTTGGACGTTCTATCGGTGAATTGTGTCAAAAGGGTGATGGAAAACTGAAATATGCTGATACGGAGTATGGGCGGATTGCAGCCTTCATCTGCTCTGATATGGCATTTGCCTCTAAAGTGCGCCAGACCGGACGGGCAGGGATTGATCTGTTGCTGATACCGGCTTCGGATTGGAAGGCGATGACGGAAATAGCAATGAAAACAGCGATTGTCAGAGGAATTGAGAATGGCTGTCATATACTTCGTCAGACAAACTGTGGCATATCACTTGTAGCAGATTTCAGAGGAAATATAGTTGCAAAAGAAAACTATTTTCAGTCAGATACCATGACAATGGCGGTGCAGATTCCAAAAGAAGGACGCTTTACAGTTTACGCTTATATTGGTGACGTGTTTGCCTGGCTTTGTGGGGGCTATCTTATATTTATCATGCTTGTATACAAAAGAGTTTATGGTGGGCAGCCTGGAACTTTATAAATGGAGAAATAATGATTAGTGGACGTATAGCGGGAAAAATTGCACAAAATGAAGTTGCAAAATATAAGAAAAGAAGAGCAATTCGAGATGAGGGAAAGATATTTACGGAAGCGCATGGAGAAACCGGTTTTGTGTATCTATTCGCTTTCTTTATGATTTTTATAGGAGTAATTTTGTTGGTATTATTGCCATTCTTACCAGAACTAATTGAAACAGAAAAGGATAGAATAGCGATCATAGCATTGTACTCTTTGGCAGGATTAGAATTTCCTGTGCTCATTTATACATTTATATATTTTAAAACATGGAAATTGAGCCGTGAGGGAGATACCCTCATTTTGAAGAAATTTTGGAAACGTCAGGTAATCAGTCTGCCGGAAATGAAACTGGCTGTACAGAATGGGAGAGCGGTAAAAAGAACTGCTCGTCATTATTGTCTGCCATTAAGAGATAGGTACTGCAAAATTAATATCACACAGACTTATGGTGCCATCCAGATTGTAGAAGATGCATTGCAGGAATGTGGAATCGCACCGTTGCCCAAGGTAGGCAGCCGGTTTTATGAATAGTATAGTCAGGATTGGATGAATAGAATAACACTAAATGCATAAAATATTTGACTCAGTTATATTTGTATGATAGAATGAACGAGTTAGTAATAACTAACTCATTCATTTTTAAACTGATGAACTTAATCAGGAAAGGAGGATATATGAGTCAGGAGACTCTGGAGATGATTAACCAGATGGATAGAAAGGATCTTGGTATACAACTTGCCATACAGTGCGCCCCGTTTTTGTCCGGCATTAAGTTATCTAATTTGCTGATTATTGAAAAGAAAAGGAAAAGTGAATTACAGGCGATCTTAAGAGAAACGGATATTGAGTGTTTAGAACTGTTGATCAAGTGTGATAAAGTGTTTTGTATGCTTTATCGCAAATGTGAGTTTTACGATTTTCTTGAAAGCAAAATAGTTAAGAATTTTCTGAATGAAATGGGTTATGCAGCAGAATCCTTTGAGGATACATTCACTCTGCTAAGGAAACGATATGCATCTTTTATGAAGGGACAATGCGATTTCCCACATGAATTGGGATTGTTGTTAGGGTATCCGATTGAAGATGTGACAGGATTTATTGAAAATCAGGGAAAGAATTATTTGTATTCCGGTTACTGGAAGGTGTACGATAATCTTCCGGTGAAGAAGAATTTATTCCGTAGATTCAGACATGTGGAAGAAACCATGATCCAACTGCTTTCTATGGGAGTCAGAATCACAGATATTATAGATATTTATCAAAAAGAAAACACAAAAGGAGTTGCTTAAAATGGAAAGAATATATGTTATTTATTGGACACAGTCAGGAAATACGCTGGCAATGGCAAATGCAATTGGAGAAGGAATCAGCGCGGCAGGAAAAGAGGCTGTAGTCATTGATGTAAGCAGTGTATCCGTCGATCAGATCAAAGAAGAAAAGGTATTTGCAATGGGTTGTCCGGCGATGGGAGCCGAAGTGTTGGAAGAAGGGGAGATGGAACCCTTTGTAGAACAGCTCGAAGCATTCATAGGAGGCAAAAAAATAGCACTTTTTGGTTCTTATGGATGGGGAGACGGAGAATGGATGCGCGACTGGGAGACTCGAATGAATAATGCCGGAGCACAGGTACTTAACAATGAAGGACTCATCTGTCATGAAATGCCGGACGAGGCAGGATTGGAAGAATGTCGAAGCCTTGGAAAACAGTTAGCGACAGTATAATGTTTCATTTTCGCCTACGGTTAGCGAAAGCTAATCGCAGGCGAAATGCAATAATCAACTTTTTAATACAGATATCTATGATGTAGTAACCTGCGCCATGAGATTTCCACAACACATAAATACAGTTCTGAAATGATGCCCTTATGAAAGAATGATATCAATCATGTGTGACGCAAGCATATATAGTAGCTATCTATCTGTATTTTTCTACTGGTCGCCTGTCTGCAGGTTCTTAGCAGCTTCCTTCTGTTCATGATTGAACTCAGCAGCGTTCTTAATTTCAGTGCGGGAAGCTTTTGCATGCACACCCGGCTGATTGATCACCACTTGCGGGAATGGGATATTGATGTGGTGTTTGTCAAAGAGCAACAGTATTTCACGATTCAAATCCCTGGTCAGCTGCACTCTGTCAGATTCCAGACACTGTGCAAGTATACGAATATCCACACTACAGTCACCCAAAGAAATAACACCTTTATAAAAAGGCCCTTCTGCAATTTCAGGAATTTTTTCCTTGAAGCGTGGAAGTTCTTTTTTGAGAAGCGCTTCTACTTTTTCCAGAGATTCGCCATATTCAATTCCAACATCACAAAATGCATAAGAATATTTCTTAGTCATGTTGATGACACCGGTAATCGATGAGTTATTGAAGACTTTGATATTCTGACTGGCATCCTCGATTTTTGTGGAACGGATACCGATCTCCAATACAGTGCCGCGCCAGTCACCGATGGTTACAATATCACCAACCCTAAATTCCCCCTCAAATACGATAAAGATACCGGCAAGAATATCACTGATGAGCGACTGCGCACCGAGACCAATGACCAGAGTCAGGATTCCAGCAGAGGCAAGCAGCGTAGATGCCTGTATACCGAGAAAATTTAAACAGTAAAATGTAGTCCCGATGACAGAAGTATATTTGATAAAGTTGTTAATCAATCGTCCAATGGTTTCTGAACGCGAACCGAAATTGATGGACAGGGCAGAAATGGTCTTTGTTAAAAGGTTGGCGATCACAGACACTTCTATGACAGTCAGTATAATGTAGGATAGTGAAAAAATATTTGGGTTTTTAGCCCATTGTTTATTGATGATATAAGATAATATTGAATTTTGGTCATAGGAGTTTCGCTGCATATAGGAATAAATTACGATCAGAATCCCAACAATACTTAAGAGGATGCTGATGATTTTTTGGAGTTTCTGTTCAGCATTTCGCTCTTTCCAAGGAAGATCCTTTGAATAGTCCCATCTGCTGGCAGCAGATTGGATTTTACGCGTGGTATGGATTTTACTCATATCGACTTCGGCTGTAGGATTTGTGTCATATTTCCCAATCAGGAACAGCGATGATATGACTGACAGAGCAAGAAAACTTGCAAACGTTACTAACAGAGCCATGGACAGTCGCCCTTTGGTAATCGCAGCCAATGGTACAGCAACGTAGATGATACTTGAATCATATTTCATGGAATTGACAAAGTAGTCTTGTCCATCAATGGTTTGATAGCCTCTATAAGCATCATCATAAGCGGAGTCCGTCAATCCATGCAAAGAACAGGCATCACCGATACATTGCTTGCGAGGGTAGCAGGTCAGTGTATGATCGGAAATGTTTGCAGCAAAGGTGAAGCCCTGATTTTCTACCGCAATATTATCCAGCACATATTCAAGCTGGTAGGTATTCAGACGCGCTTTCAAGGTCTGGGGGGATATGCCGAGCTGCACAAGGCCGGGAGCATCCAGACGAGTCGTACCGATATATTGTATGTAGTTTTGAGCAGCAGTTTCATCAATGACAGCATCCTGTACAAGTGTGTTCTCATAACCATTGATTACATTCCAGAAGGCATAGGAGGGTTCCTTAGAATTCTTGCTCAGCACAAAATCCTTGAAAACAGTGTTAGTAGCGACAGTCGCACCATTTGCATCAAAGACATAGATCGAATCTACCTGTGCACGGCGGGCAAGTGTTTTCAATTTATCAGCGTTAATTAAAGAAGGATCCTCTTTCAATAAATAAGCAATATTCTGAGCGCGCTTTGCATATTCGGTATTATATTCCTGTGTCAGCAACTCACGTTTCTCTTTGTTTTCGTCAAGAATGGCTGCGATATGCGCTAGTTTTTGATCAGAATGGATGGAACGTGATGAGAGTGCAGCAAGCGTCTGCATATAATAAGAAATAACAAATATGAGAAGAAGTCCAATCAACAGAATCTGTTTGAGTTTCTTCCATAAGGTTTTGTTAAAATAGTAGTTTTTACCTATATGCGCGTATATCATATTAGAGTATTCTGTAAAGGAAGGATCACCACGCTCTATGCGTACGCAGTGAAGAAATGCAATTACAAGGCTGATGACGATTGCAAAGACCAGCAAAGCAATTAAAACCATTGTAAAGTCCAATGCTGCACTTTCTGACTTTGGAATGACAGCCATATAAGTGATCTGATCTTCGATGGTGTCTTCAACACATTGATAAGCAGACAGATCAAGCGCAGTTAAATTTTGCCCGATCATTGATTCATCCGGATGATAAAGGATTTCACCTGTTTGTGTATCAATGGCAATGACAAATCCATTTTCACCGACACTTATCGTATGTAATGAATTATAAGGTGAGAGAATTTCCTCTTGCGTTTCAAGGAGATGGCTGTAGTCGCTGCCAAGAATCAGATGCATTCCGCTAATGATAAAAGAGGAGTAGTATCTGGTATTGTCTATGGTAAGTGGGGTGCTTTTAGTGAGTAATTCTCCAAACTGTGCATCATTTTTAAAGTTTTTTATCGTTTCTGAATTGGAAGATACCACATTTTTCTCATCATTCAGAATATAGAGTTCTTTTATTCCACATTGAGCTGCCATAGCTGAAACACTGTTGATATCATCTGTATTATTTTCATAAAAATATGCAAGTGCATCGGCCATCGCTTGATTGAATCTGTCGTATCTGTACAAATTAGCATCTGCTTCCTGTGCATGCAGCTCCATGCGGTGCATTGCCAATTCAATCTTTGCCATGGAGTTAGCTTTTTGTCTGGCATCTGAGAATTGTGTCTGTGCATATGAGAGTATCAGATATAGAATAATCAGTCCCAGGATTTCTAATAGGACATCCATTCCAAGTTTTTTCATTCGTTCTTTTTTCATTTCCATAGACGAATCCCCCTTGTACAGTATATTATATAGTATAACATTAACAAGAATAATCTTCACGCTTTTTGTGGACGAATATGCAGCACGGTTATGCATATGGAGGCCAATTCAGACTGCCATTAATCGGAGGTCTTGTTGCACCGAATCCTGTTTTGACTTTCGTCGTGCCAGCATTTTTGAAGATATCAATAGATAAATGACATGATAAATGGTACAATCTAAGAAAAGCCGAAAAGGCATTTTGCAAGGAGGAATGTATATGAAAAAAGAACGTATTTATTCCACACCCTACGAACTGGATGGTATGCTGCCGATGCGGCAGGCAGTACCGCTTGGTTTACAGCATGTGCTGGCGATGTTTGTAGGTAATTTATCCCCGCTATTGATTATTATGGGCATCTGTGGAATCACTGCTGATGCAGGCTTTGGAGCACTGCGTGTCTCCTTGCTCCAGAATGCCATGCTGGTAGCAGGTCTTGTTACCCTTCTTCAGTTATATCCCATCGGTCCGGTTGGCGGAAAACTTCCCATTGTCATGGGTACCAGTTCCGGTTTTATCGGTATCAATAAAGCAATCGTAGCAAGTATGCTGGCAGGAATTGCCGCAGGCACCATTACCACCAGTGCTGAGGCAGGTATGTACGCTTATGGTGCAGTTATGGGAGCAAGTCTTATCGGCGGTTTATTTGAAGGTGTTCTTGGCTTTTGCATTAAGCCGCTTCGCAGATTCTTTCCACCCATTGTAACAGGTACGGTCGTTGTTGCAATCGGTTTGAGCCTGATTTCTGTCGGTATCGGTTTCTTTGGCGGCGGAAGCAGTAACTTTGATTATGGTTCGATGACGAACTTTGCACTGGGACTGTTTACATTGATTGTTATTATCGTGTTGAAACATTACTGCAAAGGTTTTCCTTCTGTTGCATCGATTTTGCTTGGTATCATAGCAGGGTACATAGCTTCTTTTATTATGGGACTGTTTCTTCCGACTACAACTGTGGTAGACGGCGTGACAAAGACTTATGCCTGGGCTACTCAATGGACACAGGTAAAAGACGCAGCTTGGTTTGCCGTTCCGGATTTACTGCCTGTTAAACTGCAGTTCAATCTGTCAGCCATACTGCCTATGCTCATTATGTTTGTTGTGACTGCCGTAGAGACAATTGGCGATGCTTCTGCCACGGTGGAAGGCGGACTTGGGCGCGAGGCAACCAACAGCGAGATTTCAGGTGCGGTTATTTGTGATGGTATCGGGTCTTCTTTTGCAGCCCTGTTCGGCGTGCTGCCGAATACTTCATTTAGCCAGAATGTAGGGCTTGTGGGCATTACAAAGGTGGTAAATCGTTTTGCAATCGCTACGGGCGCAGGCATTCTTGTACTTTGTGGTCTGTTCCCTAAAATTGGTGCTATAATCTCCATTATGCCACAGCCGGTTTTGGGCGGTGCAGCTGTTATGATGTTTGCTTCCATTATTATTTCAGGTATTCAACTCATCACGAAAGAGCCATTGATAGGCAGAAATGCTACTATCGTGGTTGTAGCACTCGGACTGGGCTATGGTATTGGCTCAACTGCTTCAGTGCAGACTATGATGCCGGTATGGATGACTTATGTATTCGGTGGTTCTGGTATTGTGCCTGCTGCAATTTTAGCCATTCTGCTGAATATTCTGATACCAAAGGATTCCAAATAGAAAACAGAAAATATACATATCAGACACTGATACATACATTTTAGACAGAAACGGATTTAAACAATTGTAAATGAAATTGAAAAGTGATATCGTTATGGCGGTTAGAGAATACTAACCGCCATTTTTTATTTTATCTGCTTTGTATATTTTATTAGAAAAGAGGAATTGAGATGAAGAAGGAGAAAAAGGGATTTTCCCTGCTGATGGAATGGGCGGGGAAAAACAGATACTTTATTTATCTGTCCATCGGACTGGCATTGATTGCGAGCGTATTGTCAATCATTCCGTATTTTGCATTTTACAAAATCATTGATGCGGTAAGCACAGGAAACTGTGATTGGTCTATGGCAATCAAATGGGCTGTGATTGTGATTGGAGGTATGCTGTTAAAAGCGTTCTTGTCGATCGGTTCGATTTTGTCATCACATAAAGGCGCATACAGGACACTGTTTTATGTAAGATGTATGGTGACGGAACATATGTCGAAGATGCCGCTTGGAGCACTTGGGGAGCGGAGTACCGGAGAAATCAAATATGTAATGAATGAGAGCATTGAAAAACTGGAATTGTTTCTCGCACACAATCTTCCGGAATTGGTATTGTATCTTTCAGGACCGATCGTCATGTTCATCTATCTGATGACGGTTCGTCCGTCGCTTGCACTTGTCAGTATTGTACCGTTGCTGCTTGCAGGCATTGCGATGTTCATCATGTTTGGCCGATTTACAAAATTTATGGATGAAGTGAATCAGTCGAGTGGAAATCTTTCTGGAGCAATCAATGAATATGTGAATGGAATGCGTCTTGTGAAGGCCTATAATATGAGTTCAGAATCCTTCAAAAAATATGCATCTGCAATTCATGCACAGCACAATATCTGGGGCAGAATCTCCAGAGCAACCGGTCCGCTGTACGCGCTTTATGTGATTTTGCTGGAGTGTGGCACATTGTTTTTGGTTCCTATGGGTGGCTATCTCTTTGTTCATGGAAAGATTACAGCAGGCGTTCTGCTACTGTTTGCATTCGTTGGAACACAGTATCTGACTGATGTGCGTCCGCTGCAAGAGCTGGCAAATGATCTTTCCTATGTATTGAATGGTGTGGGTCTTGTCAAACATATTTTGGATGAGCCTGTGTTTGAGGGTGGAAAAGAATTTCCACAGGATCATGACATTGAACTTAAGAATGTTACATTTGCATATGAACAGGATAAAACTATTGTTGAACATGTGAATCTGCATATTGAGCAGGGCGAGCGTATTGCATTTGTCGGAGAATCCGGAGCCGGAAAAAGTACTCTGATTCAGTTGATTTCACGGTTTTATGATGTGACAGCGGGAAGTATTACGATCGGTGGAATTGACATCAGAGAGATCGATTACGAACAGCTGCTTTCCAATGTTTCAGTTGTATTTCAGCAGAGTTTTTTAACACGAGGAAGTGTATACGAAAATATCGCAATGGGAGATCCAAAAGCTTCCATGAGGAGTGTAAGAGAGGCTGCGCAAAAAGCTCAAATTGATGATTTTATTATGAGCCTGCCAGAAGGATATGAAACAAAAGTTGGCGGCTACGGAACCAGATTTTCAGGAGGGCAGAAACAAAGAATCTGTATTGCCAGAGCCATCTTGAAAAACTCTCCAATCTTGATCTTAGATGAAGCGACCAGTGCAGCAGACCCAGAAAATCAGCTGGAAATTGACAAAGCCATAGAAAATCTATGTCTCAATAAAACTGTAATTATCGTGGCACATAGACTTGGAATTACCAAGAACTGTGATCGGATCGCGGTGGTCGAAGGGCAGGGCATCAGTGGAGTCGGCAGCTTTGATGTCATGATAAAAGAAAACTCCTATTTTAAGAAAGCATGGAACAATTATGTGACTGCAAGAAATATGAATTATTCACTGAAAGGAGAGCAAAATGGATACCAAAATGAATTCTAACCCATATAAATTAAATGCAAAATTAATCGCATCTGTTACTGCAGTAGTGGTGGAAGGTTTGCTTAGTGGCTGTAGTTTCCTGGTACTTTTTAAGGTGCTTGATATTATATTTGAAAGAAGCGTGCAGTTATCGGATATTTTTTGGGCGAGTGCTGCATTAGCCTTGATTATTTTACTGAGAGTGGTTATTTATACAATTGCATACACAGGCTGTCAGGTCGGTGGTTCTGATGTGAGCAGAAATATTCGTATCGCAATCGGTGACAAATTAAAAAGCATTCCACTTGGACTTTTCACAAAGAATAGAACTGGATTTTACATCAATGCTGCTACAAGCGAAGTGGGAGATTATGAGCAGATTTTGACGCATAAGGTAGCAGATATCGTGAAATACAGTATCCTGCTACTGGCAGTTGGGATTTATTCGACTACGCTGTATTTGCCGATCGGACTTCTGATCTTACTGTCAACATTTGCAGTGATTCCGATCATGTATCTGACGATCAGACAAATGCGAATCTATGGAATCCGGAAGAATCTTGCCAGGGAGGAGAATGTCAGCGCGATCGCCGAGTATCTTGCCGGCAGTCAGACACTTCGTTCTTATGGACTCGCAGGAACAAAAAATCAGTCTCTTACGCAGGCAATGAAAGATTATTCGGATGTCAGTTACCAGTATGAAGCGGCAATTGTTCCGATTGGACAGTCCTTTGCCATACTCAGTTATCTTGTATTAGCGCTATCCATTCTGCTATCGGTCAGTGCATGGATGAATGGAATCATTACACCGGCAACACTCATTATTTTGATTATGATGCCTCTTTTTACAAGTAAATTAAATGTAACCCTATATATTGCAATGACTTCTTACCGAAATTTCATGATTTCAAAGAAAAAAATCAATCGGCTTTTCGAAGAAGAGGAAGAAGGTAAAAATGAACAGAATGCCGATAGAATTTGCCAATGTGAAATTAGATTTGAGAATGTGCAGTTTTCCTATGAGCCGGATGAACCGGTACTTGCGAATGTTTCCTTTACTATACCGGAGAACAAATTAACCGCCATTGTCGGAGATTCCGGATCAGGTAAATCAACGATATTAAATCTGTTGAGTCGATACTACAAACCAACAGCCGGAGACATCAAGATGGGAGGTCTATCCATTGCCGATATGGATCCGGAGCGTGTTTTATCTAAAATGAGTCTGGTGGATCAAGACGTATTTCTTTTTGATGATACGGTCAGAGATAATATTCGATATGCGAAAAGACATGCAACCGATTCCGAGATTGAAGAAGCATGCAAAATTGCAAATTGCGATAGGTTTATTCGAAGTATGGAGCAGGGATATGAAACAAAAGTCGGAGAAAACGGAAACCGACTGTCTGGTGGTGAGAGGCAGCGTTTATCCATTGCCAGAGCCATTTTGAAAAACAGCCCTATTATTTTGTTGGATGAAGCAACTGCGTCTTTAGACATAGAAAATGAACTATTAGTAAAACAGGCGATTGGAAGGTTACTGACAAAGGATAAAACAGTGGTTATGGTCGCTCATACACTGCCAATTGTGAAACATGCAGATCAGATTATCGTTTTGGATAATGGAAGTATTACAGAATGCGGAACGCATGAAGAGCTGATTCGAAAACATGGAAAATATGCTGCGATGTGGGAAGCCTCACAGCGGCTGGCGTAAATGGCAGGTAACATCAAGCATAATGTAGAGATTATACAGGTATCACGAAGCACCGAATGAGTTAGAAGCAGGTAGCTATCACGTGTGCTTGCCCTGACTGATTTTGCGATATTCAAGGGGAAGCACTCCGTTGGATTGGCGGAACAGATCAGCGAAACGGCCGGCATTTGTATAGCCAACAGCCTGTGCGATCTGACCAATCGTCAGTTCCGTGTAAGACAGCAGTTGTTCAGCCTGTCCGATACGTGTGTTTTGAATATATTCTGAAATGGTGCTTCCAATATAGGCTTTGAATGTTTTCTTTAGTTTTGTGGAACCCATACAGGATATTTTGCAGAGCTGTTCAATGGACAGAGTATCTGCATAATGATCACCAATATAGGCTGTTACAATGTCAAGCATTTCCTTGTCGGCATCTGAAATGTGCATCGTTTTTTGTTCATTAATGACTCTGTGATGCTCGAACACAAGGGAGAGTGCTTCAGCAGCTTTGGCATCATAGTATAAAGGAAGGGCAATGCCTTGACCGTGATAGGAATAGAGCTGATTCAGCAAATGAACCATTTCAGGAAATGATACTGTTTCGTCAATGCAGTGAAAGGCTTCCTGTGGACTTTGATACTGCCCCGGATATTGTTCACTTAAATAAGACTCGTAATAAGAAGCCCCGTACTCAATGCCGATTGACTGAATCGGAATGTTTTTATGAATCAATGCTTTGTATGGCTTGCAGCCACCAAGAAAACTTTTTACTACATGGCGGCTCAGACGATGATAGGGTGTTAGCTCTTCACCTGATATAGACTGATAGTAAGTGACACTCAGGCACTCCGGAATCGCCATATTAAGAACCATATCTTCGTGCAGACGAAAATCATGAATCTTTATATTGTAGTTTTTATTGGAATTGTAAATCCAGTAGTGACCGCGGCCAATCGTAGGATTGATTTCAAAACAGGTACCACCGGACGGGTAGTTTGCAGGCACATCACATGGCTTGAACATATTCATCTGGATCAGGGGCATATAGTATTCATCAAATATATTATTCATAGTAAGTACTTCCTTTCTCCAGATTGTAATATCAAGTGAGAACTCAAGGGTATCTCACTGCGTTGCAGCAAGAACTCTCCCTTGATTGTAATATCAAGGGTATCTCACTGCGTTGCAGTAAGAACTCTCCCTTGATTGTAACATAGTGCAAAATGAAAAAACAAATTAAAACAAAAAATATAAATTACGAAACAAAAAAATAAGAAGCGAAAATGAAATTAAGAAACAAAAATGAAATAAGAAGTGAAAATGAAATTTGAAAAGAAGATGAAATATAAAGAGAATGAAAAAAAGAAAGTGAGAGAAAAAGTTATGAGTGATGTAAGAACAAAATTATTAACAGGTAATCCGTGGAAGCTGATGGTATCATTAAGTCTGCCAGCCATTATCGGCATGGTGGTTATTGGGCTTTACAATTTTATTGATGCGGTATTTGTGGGTAATATGGTGGGATCTGTCGCAATGACTGCAGTAAAAGTATCATATCCGTTTACCCTGCTAAACAGTGGCATCTCCACTCTGTTAGGTGTAGGATCGGCATCTGTTTTATCGAGAGCAGTCGGAAAGAAGGATCAGGAAACGATAGACAAGATTATGGGAAATCTGATTGCCGGAGTGATCCTTCTTTCAGCCATTGTTATGATTGCAGGACTTATTTTTACCAGACAATTGTTGTCTTTAACAGGAGCTGATGGGGAATATATGGAACAGGCAGTCCGTTACCTTCGTATTATTTTTGCAGGATCCTTATTTGTAAATTTTGCACAGGCAGCTAATATGGTTATGCGTGGTGAGGGCATGTTGCAGAAAGCAATGATGATTATGGGGCTTGGAGCTGTCTTGAATATTGTATTGGATGCAGTGCTGTTAAAAATAACCGGATGCGTGGAGGGTGCCGCTTATGCAACCATTATTTCTCAATTTGTTCAATTCGTCATTACCATATGGTATTTCCTAAAGAAAAGTGAAACAATTAAAATACACAAAATTAATCTGGATAAAACGATCATGCCGCAGGTTCTTGGCGTGGGTGTGTCTGCAATGTTGATGCAGGTTATGCAAATGATTCAACAGACTGTTATGTACAGTGTCGCAAAAAAATGGGGTGGAAATGAATGGCAGACTATTTTAGGCGCAGCTATGAGTTTATCAGCATTTGCATTCATTCCACTATGGGGAATCAGTCAGGGATTTCAGCCGGCGGTGGGAACTAACTATGGCGCAAAAGAATATGGCAGAGTGAAGATCTTTATGAGAGTATTTGTTATAGGCGCAACAGCACTTGCAGCTATATTTTACATTCCAATTATGACAGCTCCAAAAGCTATGCTTGCTATGTTCATTCCGGATAATCCGGCAATCGTGGAGATGGGAGCTAAGATGCTCCAGGTACTATTTTCAGTTTTTATTACATATGGATTCTTTATTATGGCGGTTACACTATTCCAGGCACTTGGAAAGGGAACAAGCGCAGCAGCTATTACGGTACTTCGTTCGCTGATTCTGTTCCTCCCACTTGTTTATCTGCTTCCACATGTAGGTGGACTTGGCATCAAGGGATTGTTTGTAGCACAGATGATGACTGATCTGATTGTATTAGTGATTGCGGTTATCCTAGTGGCAGTAAGCTTTAGGCAAATGACAAAAGAACAGTATCATTAAGGAGCAGGCATTCGATAAAAAGGAAAAATGATGAAAAACTTCTAAATATTGAAAAGTTTGTTTCGAGGAGAGATTGTAGAACATGAAGAGATGTGCTATGGTTTATTTAAGAGTATTATGATCTGAAATGACTGATTCGAAAGAGGGCTAAGGATAATCCAATGAAACATGCATCGAGAGAAAAATCCTTCGAACGCAGGGTGTTTGAATCGTTATATGGCGACAACGATTTTGATAAAGGAATTAATGATGCCCTTGCGTTGATAGGAAAAGAATTTCATATAAGCCGCGTCTATATTTTTGAGAACAGTGAGGATAACCGCTTTGGGAATAACACCTATGAATGGTGCGCCAATGGGATTGAGCCCAAAATGGATACGCTTCAGCATATGTCCTATGAAGAATACGGATATGATAAGCTGTTTACTAAAACCGGAGAATTTATATGCCCTGACACATCAAAGCTAGCTGATCTGCAAAGAGAATTGTTTGAGTCGCAGTCGATCAAGGCAACGCTGCAATATGCAATTTTCAATAAGGGCGAGTTTTGTGGGTTCGTCGGTTTTGATGATTGTATCACGACGCGTCATGACTGGGAAGAAGATGTTGATGAGCTAGATGCGCTGATGTTTCTTTCACAACTGCTATCGGTATATCTGATAAAAGACCACAATCTTCGGCGTGCAGAATTGTATCAGAAAAAAATGCGCGAGGCACTTGAGTACGAAAAGCTGTTCAATAAGCTTTCGACAGGCGTAGGTATTTTTGAGTATAAAAATGGAACGATTCAATCACGTTATCTGAATGACGGATATTATCGTATGCTCCATACAACCAGGGCAGAACGCGAGAAATACCTCGATGAAAAAACGACATTAGCAATATATGAGGAAGACCGCAAAGGGCTTTATCAATTGACGGTAGAATCGATTAAGCAGGGCACGACGCTCAGCCATAACGTTAGAGTGATTGACGGAAACGGTGTGTATGTCTGGCTGAATATTATTGGAAACGCCTTTTTAGAGGATGGTATTCCGGTCTTTTATGTATCCTTTACGGAAATTACCGAGTCGTTGCGCCAAAGAGAACTTATGCAGGCGAAATACGAGCAGCAGCTGCAGTATGTGAAGCTGCTTTCATCTGATGCCATGGCATCTTCCATGGTGAATCTTACGAAGAATATCATTACGCAGCAGAGTACAGCTGACGGCAGCATTATGGAAGTTATCACGCAACAGACGCCACAGCAGGGCTTTGAACTTATGTATACTCATATTCCTGATCCCAAAATACGCGAGCAGTATGCGAGCATATTTGACAGAGATATCATTATTTCCAATTTGAAAAAAGGAATCAGTACAGGGTCAATTGTCCATCCACAGGATCATTTTAGCTACTGGCTTGAAAGTGGCTACATCGCGGTTGAAAATCCCGAAAACGGAGATGTGGAAGCTTATTGCTATGCGAAGGATGTGTCTGATATCGTACTTCAGAATAGTATTTCAAGTCTGATTATGAGTTGTGAGTATGAAAATGTTGCGCTGTTAAACCCTGAATCAGGAGAACTCAAAAAGGTCATTATTGATCGTCGACACGATTCAACCCTTCAGATCGACCCTGTTACGAAAGTTGATTCCGAATGGAAGAGAAGAATCGGCTTTGCTTACACGCAGGAACGTTTGAAAACAGTTCTAGACAGACTGAGTATAGAGACAATCAAAGAAGCGCTGCTCACTGAGCCATCCTACTCTGTAATGTTTTCTGAATGTGAGGAAGGCTCCACCAAAATCAATCGAAAAAAGACAACTTATATGTATGTAGACTGTTACCAAAGTGCTATTCTTTCGCTGACACAGGATGTTACAGTTGATTATGAAAATGAAATGAAGCAGCATGCTGCACTTCAGGCAGCACTGGACTTGGTAAGTGAAGCAACTAAATCCAAAGCAGATTTCTATTCTCGCATGAGTCATGATATGAGAACGCCGATGAACGGTATTCTTGGAATCACCGAGCTTGCTTCTAAGGAGACTGACCTGACAAGATTGCATGAGGATATCGATAAAATTCATCAGGCAGGCGTCTATATGCTCAGCCTGATTAATGATACCCTTGATCTTCAACGCATTGAGTCCGGACGTATGACGCTTGAACCACGGATCTGCAATATGAAAGAACTGATAGAAGGAATTCTTTCAATGATACAAACTTCTGCAAAAGAGAAGGATATATCAATTGAAGTACGCAGTATCAATACGCAGCTGTCAAACTATATTCGTATTGACCCGGTTCGCGTTAGACAAGTTGTACTGAATTTGATGTCAAATTCGATCAAGTTCACACCGGAAGGTGGAAAGATTACATTTTCTGTCGAAGTCCTATCTCTTGATCAAACACATATGCATAATAAAATTATTGTATCTGACACAGGTGTCGGAATGAGTGAAAGCTTTCTTGAAAACGGATTGTTTATCCCTTTTATGCAGGAGCAGAATGAAATGACGATGAAACATGCAGGCACAGGTCTTGGCTTGTCCATTGTCAAAAAGCTGCTTGATATGATGGGTGCACGAATAGAAGTACAGAGCGAAATTGGTGTAGGCACTACTTTTACGATTTATATTGATTTTGAAATTGTTCCTGACGAGGAAGTAAAGCTGTTCACACAGAATAATAATGCACAATTGAATCACTCTGATGAATTGATTAATGGCAAACGAATTCTTCTATGCGAGGATCATCCGTTGAATGCCGAAATAACAATGCGCCTAATCGAAAAAGCCGGCGGAAATATTGAGTGGGCAAGGAATGGTGCAGAAGGTGTTGATCTGTTTAGCAAAAGTGCCGGACAGTATTACGATGCGATATTGATGGATATTCGCATGCCCGGCATGGACGGTCTTGAGGCAACAAGAATGATTCGAGCAACAAATCATCCCGATGCAAAAACAATCTCGATCATTGCCATGAGTGCGAATGCATACAAGGAAGATATCGAAAAATCGCTTGCTGCCGGAATGAATGCGCACCTTGCAAAGCCTGTCAGCCCGGATAAGCTTTATACGGTTTTGGCAGCACATATCAATAAAGGAAAGTAAAAGGCAATGAGCTTCATGAGGCTGAAAAGTATGATGGACGAGAGTATCGATTTGAGGTAAAATATAGTGTATTAGATGTTAAAAATGAGACGAAAATGATTCGAAGTTATTTGTAAAAAAATCAGAGAAAAAGGAGAAAGAGAATGGAACATGCAAAAAGAGTTTTAGCTGGTTTTTTAGTAGCTGTGCTTTGTACGACTTCATTTGCAACAGATGTATTTGCAGCTGTTTCTATGGATGGCATTACAGAACCGGCGCCAGAAGTAAATCCGGCTTCAGAAGCAGAGCCGGCACCAGAGGTGAAACCAACATCAGACGTAGAGCCGGTACCAGAAGTGAATCCGACTCAAGAAGTGAACCCGGTGCAAGAATTAACAGCGCTGGATACCCATATTGATTTTCAAAATCTGCCCTACATCATAACTTACGGTGATTATGTTCCGGTTGAAGCCTATGTATACGAAGGCGCGAATCATATAGAAGACGAAGAAACTGAGGTTCTAGATGGAGATATTTCGGTAGCTTATAAGGGAAGTGGTGACACAACGATACCGGCGGATTATGAGGTGATGTCGTTATTCGATACAATTAGTGCCGGTACCTATACAGTTAAGGCGGATTATAGTGGATATTATGATGAATCTGTATCCTATAACAAAGCCACAGCAGAAACGACATTAACCGTTAATAAGGCGACACAGCAGACACCCGATGCACCGGAGATTGAATCCTACACACATAATTCTGTTTGGGTCAATACAGTTGACGGACTGAAATACATATGCGTGAGTGATAATGTTGTTCCAAGTGTACCTTTTACAGGAGACAATGTGATAGAAGGTAATGGGGGTGTAGTAGAAATCAGGGAACTGATGCCAGAAACGGACTATTATCTCTACACCTATCAACCGAGTGATAACAATTATGAAAACAGTGACATATCAGATGCATCAGAGTTTACAACAGATCCAGTACCGGAGACACCAGAAGAGCAGAAAGAGGTGTATCTGGAGTGGGATGTGATTTCCTCTAATTATATTTATACAGGTGATCCGATTGAGGCAGAGGCAGTGGTAAAAACTGTGTCTGATAATAAGCTTGTTGGAGGGGAAGAAATCGTATACTTCTATCAAGTCGGTGATGACATGTTAGAAGACGGTTTGCCTACGGATGTCGAGCCATCAGGACGTCAGTATAAATTGATTGCGCAGCTTGGCAGTAGTGCACGATATGTACAAACAGAAGCTGCAACAACAGAAGTTGTGATCAATCAGGCCACCCCTACGATATCCTTTGATCAGGTTTCCTATGAGAATGAGTATGAGCCAGAGGTAACCGTAACAGGTGTGAAAGGTGAAGACCTGAATGAAGATGACGAACAACTCATTCTTACTTATAGGAACACTGCCGGTAAAGAATTTCCGGAGTTTCCGAAAAAAAAGGGTGATTATAAGATAGTTGCTACCTATTTAGGCAGTCAGAACTACACTTCGCTATCAAAAGAAACTGATTTCAAGCTGACAAAGCAATTTTTAACCATACAGGCAAAGGCTGAATATACATTTGCAGTAGGTGAAAAGGTTGATTTGAAAGCTATAGCGCTGAATGAAGCAAAAAAAGAGATGAAAGGTGTGCCAATCAATTATATTTTTTACAAGAAATCTCTTGTAGAACCGTCACCTCTTTTACAAGGTAAAACAGTGTCAGCAAATGATATTGGAGATTATTGGGTGATGGTTGCTTGTTCAGATACCAAAGATTATTTTGGTGCTTACACGGAAGCAAAAGTTCATGTGGTACCCAAAACAGAGAAAGCACCGGCAGCATTTACTGCTTTTGCAAACGAACAGACAGTTTCTGTGAATAAAGCTGATCCAAAAGCGGAATACAAGCTAATTGAAAAATCTCTGATTCCGGCAGACGGTCTTACATGGGAGACCGAAGGCAATACAGGTGAAGTGATCGGGGCAGGCGCACAGACTGTATCCTGGACAAAACTGAGACCAAATACAGAATATGTTGTGTATGCGCGCATTCCGGCAAATAATGACGAAGGTGCGAAAACACGCCCAAGTATGATTACTAAGGCAAAGGCTGTGAAGACAGCACAATATGTAGCTGTAACCTTTACAAGTAAGAACGGTAAGGTCATAGCAAGCATGGCAGACAGAGGAGATACTGTTACAAATGGCAGTATTATTGCACCAAACAGTAAGTTACATATGGTTGCAATTCCTAATGCAGGCTATACCTTTGATCATTGGGAAATCAATAAAAAAGCAGGTTCGACGAAAGCAGAACAGAACTATATCATCAATGCAAAGTCAGGTACGGTAGCTTTTATAGCTGTATTCAAGGAAAAAGCAACGCTCAAGATTACAGCAGGAACGAAATTTCCTTACACAGGCAGTATGTGCATGGAGTTTCCCAATTCAATTGTAATGAAGATAGGCAACCGGGATGTCACAAAAATTGCCGGTCAGAAAGCTAACGTTCTTTTTTACAAAGGGAATGGCACAAAAGGAGAACATATCCCCTATCCTCCGATAGGTGCAGGTACATACACAGCTGTTCTGGATGTGCCGGAAGGTGATGAGTATAAGGCGGCAAAGAAGACCTTTACCTTTACGATTCAGAAAGTAAGACTTAATGCAATCGCATTTGATGCTACTAATACAGAAAATTATCTAGAGACAGAAACAGGTCTTATGCTTTCAGGCGGAATGGAAAATGGACAGTATTATGCATTGTCAACAGCAAAAAGTGCTCCAAAGATAACCTCAAATGCATATCAGCAATGTTTTGATGCAGCAACTCCTCTTCCATTTAATGTTAGTGCGGGTAAGACATATTATGTGTATACCTATGCAAAGGCAACAAACCCTAGTTTGCTGGATTCTGCTGTTGTAAAATCTGTGGGAAGTATCAGGACATCCGATAGAGATCTGATTGAAGTAATTCTGCCTTCAACTAGAGTAATTGCGCTTGCAGATACGGATAAAATAGTGAATATCTCTGTAAAAAATAGAGGCATTGACACAGAAAGGATAAAATCAGTTGAGGTGAATGATAGGCCGGTCACCCTTACAAGTGCAATGAAGAAAACGATCAAATCCGGAGGAAGCATTACGTTCCCTATCACATTGAATTATGATGAACCCAAGAAAGTGTATATTCAGGTAATAACTGAGAAGGGGACCAGCCGGCTTGGGCATATGATGTATGAAGCGGTCGATGCATATCAAATCTTATGGGAAAAAGCGACCATTGCCAATGCAACTGTCGGACAGAAAGGCGGCTTAGCAGCCAATGTTACCTTAAATGCCACTGCACAGGACGGGACAAAAATTCAATTAAAAGACTGTAACATCCAATATAAGCTAAAGGGAACAGAGGATGCTTATACCTCGGATGTTCCGGCTGCAGCAGGTATCTATTCAGTAAAAATATCGCCGATCGCAGCAGAATATACCGGTTTCACAGAGGTTGATTATATAATCGCTGCAAAAATGCCGGAAAAACTGACGAGAAAAGACCTTGAAATCACACAGACCTGCATAACAGTAAAAGCTGATCAAAAGGTTCCAACAGCAGAATACTTGTTACTTGAAAAGGGAGAGACGCCAGACTGGACAAGTGAAGAGATCAAGACAAAGATCAAGCCGGGCAGTGGAGATGTTGCGTTTACCGGATTGACACCAGGGGCAAAGTATGTACTGTACTATCGCACCGCAAAGGCAGTAAATGATAATGAGAGTCCGGCTGTCACGGTAAGCAAGACACAAAATCTTGAAGTGGTGGCATCAACTATGAAAAAGCTGACCATCAAATCAAACAATA
>JAAYYM010000724.1 GCA_012515365.1 Clostridia bacterium | reverse complement strand
GGTCCGATAATAGAGACCACCTCACCCTTTTTTACAGAAAGCGAAATGTCCTCAAGTACAGACAAACTGCCAAATTTTTTTTTCATATGTTTAATCTCAAGTAACTGCAATTCGCTTCCCCCTATCGGTAATATGACAATTTTTTTTCTATTTTCTCAAATATAAATGCTACCAGTAAATTAAACAGATAGTAAAATACTCCCGCAATAGCAAATGGTACCAACGTAGCCTGCGCTGCAACAATCCCTTTTGCCACAGTGAACATTTCTGATACTGCAATCGCAAATGCCAAGGACGTATCCTTCACAAGCGTGATCACCTCGTTTGTAACAGGTGGCAAAATACGTTTGATAACCTGTGGCAGAATAATCTTATAAAATGTCTGGGCTTTAGAGTAACCAAGAATTTTGGCCGCCTCATATTGTCCGATCGAAATTGATTCAATTCCAGATCTGTAAATCTCGGCAAAATATGCTGCATAATTCAGGACAAATCCAATAATAACTGCTGCAAAGCGATAAGCTGTCGTAATCTGTATTCCAAAGAAAAAATAAGGACCAAAATAAACAACCATCAGCTGCAGCATCAAAGGGGTTCCTCGCATGATCGAAATATAAAACTTCGCCAGACTACGTATGATTAAATTTTTTGACATTCTGCAAAAAGATAACAGTAGACCAAGTGGCAAGGAAAACAGCAGAGTCAAAAAAAAGATCTCCACTGTTTTAATCATTCCATCTGTCAGCTGTATCAAAATGGATACAATACTCATTCTGTTTCTCCTAAAACTACACTATCTGTCAAACTCCATTTTTCTGCGATCTGATCCAGTGTTCCATCAGCAGCCATCTCATTGAGACTTGTCTGAACCTTATCACGAAGCTCTGTATTTCCCTTTAAGAATCCAACTCCATAAAGCTCTGAAACAAGCTCTTCATCTAAAATCAGGAACTGGTCATCTCGTGCAGAATTCTGATATTTTGCAACACCGATATCCATTGCAATTGCTTCTACAGCGCCTGCTTCCAGATTCATAAATGCTGTATTATAGTCAGGTACGGTAACAAGTTCAGAAAAAGAAGCAAGAAGCTCACTACATTCATCGCTGTTTAATGCTTCTAGTGCTGATGAATCAGCCTGTACTGCAACAATCTTTCCTGCAAGATCTGCCTGGGTTGTAATGCCACTGTCTTTTTTCACAACAAATACCTGGCTGTTATCAACATATGGCGTCGTCCACTCATACTTATCAATACGCTCTTCACTCATCGTAAAACCATTCCAGATACAGTCGATGGAGCCTGATGATAATTCCATATCCTTAGAATCCCAGTCAATCGCCTGAAGCTTAATCTCCCAGCCATTACGTTTTGCAACCTCTGCTGCAAGATCCAGATCAAAGCCTACATATGCACCACTTTCATCTGTGTATCCATATGGTGGAAAATTTGCATCAAACCCTACAGTAAATGTATTAGATTCCTTCTTTGAGCAACCCGCAAACACGCCTGCTGTCAATAATAATAACCCTGCTAAAACCAAACCTTTCTTTTTCATAACGCTTTTTCTCCCTTTGTGTTTATTTTCTATCGACATTCTATCATAGCAGATTCTGAGTGTCTATCGCATAGATGCAATTGCGCTGCAAATTTTTTCAGCGATTTCCGGTTTATTCATAACATATAAATGAATACCATCTACATCATGCGATAAAAGCTCTACGATCTGATTGATGGCATAAGCGATTCCTGCATCTGCAAGTGCCTTCTCATTATCTGCATATTTATCAAGTATTTTTCTGAATTTAGTCGGGAAAGCGACGCCACACATAGAAACCATCCGCTCAATCTGTGCACGATTGATCACAGGCATAATACCGGCTTCAATCGGAACCTCTATTCCTGACTGACGTGCCTTGTCCCGCATATAAAAGAATTGATCATTGTCAAAAAACAGCTGAGAGATCAGATGCGTCGCCCCTGCATCAACCTTTTCTTTTAAATGATCGATGCCCAGATTATAGTCCTGACACTGCGGATGTCCTTCCGGATAGCAGGCTGCACTGATTCCAAAATCTCCGCTTTTTCTGATATATCCAATCAGATCTGATGCATGAGCAAAATCATTTTTGGGCTTGATGTTTGGATTGATGTCTCCTCTTAATGCCAGAATATTTTCAATTCCTTCACTTTTAAGTTCTGATAAAATAGAGGTTACCTCTGCCTCATCATAGCTTAAGCAGGTCAAATGTGCCACTGATTCTATTCCATAACGATGCTTAATTTTTCCTGCTATTTCTACCGTTGGATTTTTGGCCTGTTCAGCCAGTGCACTTGTACCGCCTGCGCCAAAAGTAACGCTGATAAAGTCCGGACTGCACTTAGTCAGTTCCTTAAGCAGACAGTCTATATCTTTAAAAGCCTGTTCCTTTTTAGGTGGAAATATTTCAAAAGAAAGAACCGGCTTCTTTTGTGCAAAAATATCTTTGATCTTCATACGTTCATTCCTCTCTTCATATAATCATTCATCAGGGAAATCTATGCCATCATCAATGATGGACAGCATAATATCTACCAGTTCTCCATCAAATTGTGTATTCCGTCCCTTTTCTATTTCTGCCCTCACCACATCCATAGGCAGTTTCTTTCGATACGCTCTGTCAGAGGTCATGGCATCATAAGCATCTGCAATACCGACAATCCTTGCGACGATCGGAATATCTTCTCCTACAAGCCCCTGCATATATCCTCTTCCATCATATCGCTCATGGTGGTACAGGGCACCCTTTGCCACATCCTTGATCATGGTAATGTCTTTTAATATGTCTGCGCCCATCTTTGTATGAGTCTTCATGATGGTAAACTCTTCATCAGTCAGACGCCCTGGTTTATTCAGGATTGCATCCGGAATCCCTATTTTTCCAATGTCGTGTAAAAGTGCCAGATTATACAGCTGATCAATCGCATCCTCATCCCATGAAAGTCTCTTTGCTATTTCTCTTGAGTATTTTGCCACACGCATGGAATGCTGCCTGGTATAGACATCCTTGGCATCTACTGTATTTGCAATCGCCATGATTGCCTGCAGAGAAATAGTTTCTACCTCTTCCGTTTTTTTTCTGACCAGCATCTCCAAATTATTTCTGTACTCAGAAAGCTCGATCTGCGTTGCGATTCTTGCCAGCGTAATTTCAGGAACAAATGGTTTTGTAATAAAATCAACTGCACCAAGCTTAAATCCTGTAAGCTCATTTTCTTTATCCGAATGTGCTGTAAGAAAAATGACAGGAATGTTTGCATTCTTAGGATTATTCTTTATTTTTTTGATGGTTTCGTAACCATCCATTTCTGGCATTTCAATGTCCAGCAAAATAAGATCCGGAGTTATTTTTTCAAGAAGCTCCAAAGCTTTTATTCCAGACTTTGCAGGTATTACTTTGTAGATCTGATCAAGTACTTCGCTGGCATAGGTCAGATTGATTACAGTATCATCGACAACTAAAATAACCTTTTTTGCATTCATAAGCCACGCTCCTCATAATCGTAATCTATTGATTCAGCAGTTCTGCTCCCCTTGGTACTACAAAATTCATTTCTTTGTTTCGTACTTCACATTCAAATTTACTTCTGGTGATCATGTCACCATCACAGTTCAATAAAATCTCTTTTCCGTCTTTGCGGGCAAACGAGATTTTTTTCGCTTTCCGGTAAATAACAGAATCTTGCATTTTGTCCATCTCGCCATGTTTAAAATACTGGATAAATTTTAAAAGTCTCATGTTATTTATTTTTTTAAGCAACATGATTTCCATCAAGCCGTCTGTTTGCGAAGCCTTAGGGAATGGGCAGTACTGACCGCCAATCACAATCGCATTTCCCATATAGATCATACCATATTCACCGGAATAATCCTCTCCATCGATTTCCACCAGATATTCATAACACGGATTGAACAAGAACGTAAATATAAACGCCAAAGAGTAAGTAAATACTGAGCTTAGCCCCAGCAGGAACTTCATCTTTCCTACCACATTCTCAATACGTGCCGTTAATCCTGCTGAAATAAAGATCGCTGATTTACAGTCTGTTCCATGTAGATAATCAAGTGGAACCGAATCACCACGCACAAGGTTATCCAGATTATAAAAGTACTTTCTGCTCTTTCCGAAAATCTTGATAAAATCATTCGTGGCACCACATGGAAAATGTGCAATTTCCACTTTACTTAAATCGTCAATAGAGGATAACGAATTAAAAAAGGTACCCGATCCTCCGCAAATATAATAACGCACGTTATCATCAGAAAATAACCTCTGCATTTTTGTAACAAGCTCTACTTCTCCATTGTTTTCTTCTGTATCAAATACCAGATACTGCATCTTCTCTTTCTTTTCGAGAAATACTCTGATGCTTTCTGACCGATCCTTAAGTCCGGCAATCGGATTTATAATAAAAATATGAATGATCATATTCCCTTCACCTCCAATTCCGATAAACTATTCTCAGCCAGATCAAAATCATACATCTCAATATGATCAATCAACTGGGTTAAAATCGCCGCCGTTTCTTCACTGAGTCTATATTCTGACAGGCTGTTTGCAAGGTTTGCTGCCTCTTTCACTTCCCATTCTGAAAGC
>JAAYYM010000723.1 GCA_012515365.1 Clostridia bacterium | reverse complement strand
TGTGTCCACTATGTGGGGCTTGCTGATTCTTGAACATGTCCAAGAGCAGGGATTTATGCAAAACTGAGGTGTCCAACAATAGGGAACTCAAGTTTTAAAAATGTCCTTGACAAGGGGTACAGTTTAATTAGTAATTCGTAAAACATTATGAACTGATTAATTTGCTCTTTCGATAATTGAATCTTACTTTTTGCTAATGCATCTTCAAAATAAACCAAATCATATTCCATATAATCACCTGTTATTTCTATTGTATTGTTCTACATAAACCAATAATACCGATACATCTGCTGGAGATACTCCTGAAATTCTGGATGCCTGTCCAAAAGATAAAGGTTTTATATTTTTCAATTTCTGTCTTGCTTCTATTCTTAAACTTTTAACATCATCATAATCCAAATCTTCAGGAATCAGTTTGTTTTCAAGTTTAATAAACTGTTCTACCTGTTTAAGCTGCCTTTTTATATATCCATCATATTTGATATTAATATTAATCTGTTCAATTAGTTCGAAATCTAAATCTTTATGTTCCGGATCTATTTCTGAAATAGAAGCGTAATCTAATTCCGGTCTTCTGATTAAATCTGCTAAACTTGATGCAGTCTTTAATGTTGCACTCTCATGTTTTATCAGAAAATCTTGTATAAATTGATTTGCACCAACCTTCGTATTTTCAAGACGTTCAATTTCACTCAGTAAAACAGATTCCTTATGACAAAGCTTTTGATATCTCTTTTCATCAATTAATCCTATTTGATATCCTATTTTAGTTAATCTTAAATCCGCATTATCCTGTCTGAGTAATAAACGATATTCTGCTCTGCTTGTCATCATTCTATATGGTTCAAAATTATCTTTTGTTACCAAATCATCAATCAAAACTCCAATATATGCTTGTGAACGATCCAAAATAATTGGATTTTTTCCAAAAATACTCATTGCTGCATTAATACCGGCAATAATTCCCTGTGCAGCAGCTTCTTCATATCCTGAACTTCCATTAAACTGACCACCACTAAATAAATGCTTGATTTTCTTAAACTCAAGACTAAGTTTTAATTGATTTGGATTAATACAATCATATTCAATCGCGTACGCATTTCTAACTATTTTACAATTCTCTAAACCTGGTACCGTGCGATACATTTTTTCCTGTACATCCTCTGGTAAAGAACTAGACATTCCTCCAACATACATTTCATTTGTATGTAACCCTTCCGGTTCAATAAATACCTGATGCCTTTCTTTATCCGAAAATCTGACTACCTTATCTTCGATTGAAGGACAATATCTCGGACCTGTACCTTCTATCACACCTGCATAAATTGGAGATCTATCCAGATTATTTTTAATAATTTCATGTGTTTCATTATTTGTATAAGTTAACCAACATGAAATCTGATCCTTTTGAATTTTCGTTCTATCAGTAGTAAAAGAAAACGGAACAATTTCGTCATCACCAAACTGTTCTTCCATTTTAGAAAAATCAATTGATCTTTTATCCATTCTTGCAGGAGTACCTGTTTTAAAACGAAGAATTTCTATACCATTATTTCTTAGTGAATCAGAAAGATAATTAGCTGCCTGTAATCCATTAGGACCGGTATGAACAATAGATTCTCCACATAAACATCTTGCTTTTAAATAAGTACCGGTACAAAGAACAACAGCTTTTGAAAAATAAACAATTCCATTCATTGTTTTAGCACCTTTTACTTCTTGATTCTCTATAATTAATTCAACAACTTCAGCCTGTTTTACTGTTAAGTGGTCTTGATTTTCTAATACCTTTCTCATATTACGAGAATACTCTGATTTATCAGCCTGTGCTCTTAATGAATGTACCGCAGGACCTTTTGTGGTATTAAGCATTTTTGACTGGATAAATGTATGATCAATATTCTTACCCATTTCTCCACCAAGTGCATCAATTTCTTTTACAAGATGTCCTTTAGAACTACCTCCAATATTTGGATTACAAGGCATCAAAGCAATACTATCTACACTAACAGTAAAAATAATTGTTTCCAATCCTAATCTTGCTGTCGCTAATGCTGCTTCACATCCGGCATGCCCTGCGCCGATTACTATTACATCATACATATCATTCATGATAAACACCTATTTTCCCATGCAAAATTTACTAAATATTGTATTTACTAAATCATCTTCTACTTCTTCACCTATAATTCTCCCTAAAGAAGCATAAATACTCATAAGATCAATGGTAAAAAAATCTTCAGACAATTGATTATCCAAGCTTTTCTTTATTTCTTTTAAACTTGCAATACAAGAATCAATTTCAAATTTGTGTCTTTCATTAGAAATGAGTATTTCATCATTATATTGAAGTTCATTATGAAAGAACATATTTTTAATTTCTTCAATAAATCTATCAATTCCTGAATTTTCTTTCACAGACACTTCAATAATCGGTGATTGAATTAAAGAATGTATATTTTCTATATCATTTCAACTGTTAACATCAGACTTATTAAGAAGTACAATACATTTTTTCTCCTTAATCAATTTAATA
>JAAYYM010000722.1 GCA_012515365.1 Clostridia bacterium | reverse complement strand
TTTAAACTCATTGGTATAACTTCTGTTTTTATTAGTATTATTAGACATAATCATTCTCCTTAGGTTATTCTCGTAAGTCTATTATACATTGTTTTTATCTTACGACAACTATCCTAACACATAGGGGTAATCAATAGTGATTTACTGATTTTATTTTGCTGTGATACTGTAAATTGTAACCAATGACACGTTTTTAGGAAGCCTTTCCCCCTCACCTGTGTCATGTAGGGGGAAAGATAGATATTGTTATCTGATGTTCTGTATCAGATTACTATATCTTGATTGGGGGTAGATGCCGAATGAAAAGAAAAGAACTTACAGAACGTGAACGTTATCTGATAGAAATATATCTTTCAGAAAAATATAATATCACTCAAATAGCTAGAAAAATGAATCGTGACAGATCTACGATATCAAAAGAAATTAAAAGAGGACGTGTTGAACAGTATATACATAATTATGACGCAAAACCTACTTACGTATATAAGGCAGATTATGCACATGAACAATATCATATTAGACAATCAGAAAAAGGACGTCCGTTGAAGATCGGAAATGATATACATTTCATAAAACATTGTGAAAAGATGATCATTAAACATAAATGGTCACCCGATGCTATCATAGGAAGATTGAAAAATCATGGTAATCCTTTTAAAACGAATATATGTACAGTCACGTTGTATAATTATATAGATCGCGGAATCTTACTAAATGTATCAAATAAAAATCTACCGGTAAAAAGAAATAAGCAAAAACAAAAATATGAGCGTATACGTAAAGTTGCGTTGAAAAATCTGAAGGGAACGTCTATAGAAAAACGTGATCGGGATATCCTTAATCGTAACGACTTCGGCCATTGGGAAATGGATTGCGTGTGCGGAAAGCAAACAACAAGATCTACTATCCTAGTATTGACGGAGCGTAAATATAGAATTGAGATTACGCGTAAAATGAAAAGCAAAACAACTAAGGAAGTAGTTAAACAGCTTAACAGTATTGAGCGACAGTTAACTCTAAGGGGCTTCCGTAACATATTTCAAACAATCACATGTGATAATGGCTGTGAATTTCTCGATGAGCACTCAATGAAACATTCATTTCGATCTAAGCAGTTGAGAACTAGAATATATTATTGCCATCCGTATGCTAGCTGTGAGCGTGGCTCAAACGAAAACCAAAATAAGCTAGTTCGGTATTTTGTACCTAAGGGAACAAACATAGAGCCATATACATCTGATCAGATCAAACAGATCGGTGATTGGATGAATAACTACCCTCGTAGAATGTTTGGATATAAAACACCACTTGAAATGATGCAGGAAGACAATATAAATATACCGATCGTCTGAATGTACAAAACAGAATACCAATGAAAACAGCTGATTAATTGATCAGTCTATTTTTGTATAGTAAAAATAAACAAAAGTCGTGTTTTGCATTAAATAAGAAGAAACACGACTTTCATTTATGGAATTTCTACAAACTTGAAACAAAACGTGACAAACTACTTGAAATTTTCACCTCTGTTCATATCAGAAACAGAGAACTTTTTTATAATCATACTTTCTATAAATATTTTTCCTCAAAATCCTTGATCGGTATAGGTTTATTAAAGTAATAACCTTGTGCCTGCTTACATCCCATCTCTTGTAGCATTTTTAGTTGTTCTTCTGTCTCAACACCCTCTGCTATACTCTCAATGCCAAGTTCATTACAAAGCTCCAACACTTTTCGAATGATGATTCTGCTCTTTTCCGCTGAAACGATGTTATTGATGATACTTTTATCGAGTTTCAGCACATCAAACTGCATCGTATTCAAAATGGAAAGATTAGAAAAGCTTGCACCAAAATCATCTAATGACAACCGATATCCGCTCTTAACGATTCGTCCGCCTATGGATTCAATGGTTGCGCGCTCCATATCACCTAATGTTTCCGTAATTTCTATTTCAATTAATTCCTTTGAAATTTGGTATTTTTCATGAATTTCATTCATGGAATTAATGATTCCCGGCTCTAGCAGAGTTGCTCTTGAAAAATTCAGAGATATCGGAAAAAGTCTTTTTCCTTCCTGTTTCCAACGCTGCATAGTCTTTAAAACTTCTTCAAATACAAAGAAATCAATATAACGGATCAGATTTTCCTTTTCTAACATAGGAACAAATTTACCCGGTGAAATAATACCATTCTGAGGATGGATTCGTCTGATCAAAGCTTCTGCACCATTCACTTTTGAAGTGTTGATATCAGCCTTTGGCTGCAGATAAACCATAAATTCACCATCTTCTATTGATTTTCGCAACTGATGTCTTAACTTATATTTGAAGTACTTACTAATTTCCTCATCGCTTCTATAATATTCCTGTTTTGCAATCAGCATCATATCTTCGGCATGTGCAATCATTTTTTCAATATCGATATCTGAGCTTGCCCAGCCATGGCCAACAGAAACAGAAATTTCTTCTTTTCCGCCGAATTCCTTTTTGAAGTAGCTGACCTTATCCTCAAAACTGTCTAATGTGATATCTGCACATAAAACACAAAATGTTCCGCCACTGAATCTGTAAATTTTGCAGCCTTCAAAATTCTTTCTCAAAACATTGGCAACATCCTTTACAAAATTATCGCCATATTTACTTCCGAATCTGTTATTGATTTCTTTCAGTCCATTAATATCAATAATAATGACGCCTAGTGTAGAGAACATACCCTCATGCACATCATCCACATATTTTTGATAGCTTGCCCTGTTTTCAAGTTCCGTCAGCAAATCATGGTAAAGTGAGAACTGTTCTTGATTCTGCATACGTCTTTTTGCGATTTCACCAGGAATGAAATAAGCCGCTGCACTCAAGAATAACAGATCTCCAAGATTTCTTGTCGGGTTTTCTACAATAATCAAACCTGTAAGCTTTCCTACCAATTCAAACGGAGCTATGTATACCGAATCAATTTTATACTGTTCCATATTTTTAAGTTCGTTTTCATCTGTAAAGAAAATGCTGACATCATTGATCATAATCGTTTTATGGGAATGATAGATTTCCTTTAAGGAATCCAACGTATAAATAGTCTGATCACTTTTGTATTCCTTTAACTGTTCCACATATTCTGCTGACCAGCTCCAAAATCCATTGCAGCTTGAAAAGTCTTTATCATATTCAAACAGCCTGGACCCCTTTGCGCCATAAAAATCTGACAGCATACTCAGCACACTATGTAAAGCAATATTTAATGTCTCACCTGATACAAGTGCTACTGTAGAGCTTAAGATGGTATAAGCGACATCATTGGCTGTGCCCGGAATAGTTTTTAGACGATTCAGTGATTCCTGATAGTTATTGGCATATTCAATCGCACTATTTTTAAAGACAACACACTGTTCACGCTCACTGCCCTTGGTCGAACGCGCTACATATTTTTCTTTTTCATCAATTTTTAAGAACGTATCATCAGAAAGCTCTGGGAAAACAATATTAATTAAAAATTCAAATTTATAATTTTTTAGAAACGTGAAATAACAGGTATCAAGCAATGAAAGGAACTCCTGCATACCATTTAGCAGGGCCTCTCTTGACTCTGTTTCAGTTAAGAACACATAAAATCTTCCGTTTCCGCAATAAGAGCAAATACCGGAATTAAGCCAATATAAATTGATCACATTCGCAAGCTCAGGGAGTATTTTATGTATCTTCATATCACCATGTTTGCTGATCAGCGTATCATAGTCAACTATATTAATTGTAAAATATGCAGAAAGTTTGTTTTCACTTCTCTCGTTTGTCAGATACAAATTAATCAGTTTAGTAGCTGTTTTTTGTTCATATAATCCAGTATATTCATCATATTCTATTTTTTCCGGTAATGAAAGTTCTCTTTTTTTTCTGTTATCCGTTTCTTCTACATAGCCAAAGAAATACATTTCATCTTTTTCAATGTTTGGAACAATATTAACAATTCTCGTCACCCATGATACTTTACCATCCGGACGTTTGATGCGATAGCTTTGCTCTGTCACAGTAATGCCGATATAGTACTGTTCCATATGATATTCTTTGCGGGATACCTGCTCAAACTTGACACGTTCTTCGTCAGATAATATTTCCTGCTGCAGGTAATAATTTGTCTGAGAAAAAGTGGAGATATTACTTACATATTCTTCCGGAAGTTCATCAGCAATCAGTTCTTCGACAATATCGCGTGAAACATTTATTTTACAAGCAGAAAGACAACGTTTTTTCATGATATTAAAGACATTATCTTCATGTATAAATTTTAATCGTTCATTAATGTAATTCATCGCATACCCTCCAACCGGTGTCCGTCTATGTTCTGTTTTCTATTGGTGTAATGGCGTAATTTGTCAAATTGTGTGAAAATTGCATGGTAAATTCACTCACATATATAATTCTAACAAACAATTTGTAAAATTTCAATCACTTTTAGTATATTTTTAATAATTACTTAATAATTTTCTGTATAATTTTAGTGATATTCGGACAAAAAAAAAGCACTCTATGTGCTTTAAGCTGAAAAAGGGACTTGAACCCTCGACCCCTTCATTACGAGTGAAGTGCTCTACCAACTGAGCTATTTCAGCAACTCAAAAATGTACCTTTGCTATTATATTAAATTTATGTATAATTTGCAAGTCTTTTCATGAAACTTGTCTTTATGACTTGCAAACATCATATTTAATGATTCTCTTTAATCATTTCCTTAAGCTTTGCTACTGCATCCTGAATCCCTCCAACGTCATCTATAATTCCTTCTTTGACGATTTCTTTTCCTACAAGAATGGTTCCGATATCTCTTGTCAGCATCGAGGTATTCATCATTAATTCTTCCATTCGGTTCTTTTTTATACTGCAGTTCGATACAACAAAGCTAACAATTCTCTCTTGGATTTGCTTCATATAATCAAACGACTGTTTTACCCCCAATACTGTTCCACTGGTTCTGACCGGGTGGATCACCATAGTTCCGGTAGGTACTACATAAGAATAATCAGCACTGACAGCTACAGGAACCCCAATCGAATGGCTGCCGCCCAGTACAAGTGAAACAGTAGGCTTGCTTAGGGATGCTATCATTTCCGCTATGGCAAGACCTGCCTCTACATCGCCACCGACTGTATTAAGCAAAATCAACACTCCATCAATCGTTTCATCATGCTCGATCTTTGCAAGCTGTGGAAGCACATGCTCATATTTCGTTGATTTCGTTGAAGAAGAAAGCACTTCATGTCCTTCAATTTCACCAGTAATCGACAAAATATATAACTGCTCATTTTTATTTTTTACAACCGCTTGTCCATACTCACGAATCAGTTCTTGTGGATCACTACTATTATTTTCGTCCTCATTATGAGATTTCTTTTCTTCTGATGCCATTATTACGCCTCTTTTCCTATTTATTCGCAATTGTAAATTTCACAATTACCAATCCCTACTATTATGTCAAAAAGGCGTATTACTTATACATCCCAATCATCTGTTTCCTGATCAAGTTCAATATCAAATTCCACATTTTCTTCGATCTGCTGATCATAATCAAGACATTTTGCCACATGCTTAGCAGGCATAGGAAGTGGATTTTCAATCATTTCTGTTTCATCATCAGGTGCTTCACCAAGTGTTTCATTAAAGACAAAAAAATCATATGAGTTTCTTAAATACTGAGAAAACAAAACAATAACCATACAAGATAATAAAATCTGATAGTTTCCATTTCCAATTTTACATACACCGAAAATGCAAACTGCAATGGTGCATAAATATACAGGAAACATAGCTCTTGTTCTCTTCTTAAAATAGAAAATACAGCCTATCACAACACTCAAAAGCAGAAAAATCATAAACTGATCATCCAATTTTATAATGGTATCCATAAATCCATTTGAGAATTTCATTCCGTCAAAAAAATTCAGCTCTCTCATATTATCTCTGGTGATATGATCAAACAGCGGAAATGAAATCTGATTTGGAATCCACTCGTTCAGATAAGAATGAATAAAATCATTGATGTTTACTTTTGTGATATTGATATAATCATAAATGTATAAGAAACCTGTTGCACACATAAAGAGAAAAGAAACAAGCACATAGCTTATATTTCCTTTTTTATATGATAAAATTAATGCGAAAATGATCAGTGCAATTAAAATACCGCTCACATCAGTGACCGATGCAAAGCCAAGGATAAGCCCGAGAAATACAGAACGGATATATCCTCCCGGTCTTTGTTCACGAAGTTCTATCTCTTTGCTCAAGCTGCTGAATTTCATACAGATCAACAAAGCCGCCAGGATCAAAACAGTAAACAAAATCTGCTGACTCACTTCAAATGCAGAGAACAGCAAAGACGGAATCAGATAACAGGTAATCATGGCAAGTAAAGCCGGTACTCGTCCTGATACTT
>JAAYYM010000721.1 GCA_012515365.1 Clostridia bacterium | reverse complement strand
TGAGCAACCTTTGCAAGAATCGTATCCATATCACAATCAGCAGTTAATTCTTTTACATACTGAAAATGTCCACTGGTTTCACCTTTTAACCACAGTGTATTTCTGCTTCGGCTGTAATATGTCATTTTTCCTGTTTCGAGAGTTTTTTCATAAGCTTCCTGATTCATGTAAGCCATCATCAGTACTTTTGAAGTTTTATAATCCTGCACAATAACAGGCACATGTCCATCTGAATTCAACTTAAAATCGTTCCATTTGAATGCGCCTTCCATAGGAGCCGGGACAATTTCAGAGTATTCGTTTTGTACCTGTAGCAAAGGCAGTGTCTTATATCCGTCACATAGAATATCATTGATCAATACGACACAGGAACAATAGGTCTCAAGCTGTGAAAAGTTTGCTATGATCTGATCCTCAGCATCAGCACATGCAGATATTTTTTCCTTACCAAATCGTTTGCTGACTTCCTCTAACAACTCCATATTTTCTTGTTTCGCCATATTGAGTGCTGCTCTCTGGCAGCCCGCATAGATAATCTTTTTGACATCTTCTACTCGTTTGATATTTCCGGCACCGGTCACCGGGATGTCAATGTTACGATTGATTTGTCTTAAAACACCAAGTGCTTCATCATGCTCTTGGTCTGTATTTGACAGATCAAAAACAACCAACTCCTCTGCTCCCATATGATAAAGATTTAATGCCAGATCTACCGGATTCTCATACAATACTGTATCATCCTTAAATCCTTTGATTGCTGTTTTATTTTTTAAATAAATACATGGAACTACTTTTTTTAATTTCATAACTGACCCCATTTCTATTTTTCATCATAATGTACCTTTTGTAGATAATACATCCTTAATTCTATCATCATATGAAACAGCCTCATCCAGTGCTTTTGCAAAAGATTTAAACATGGCTTCTATACTATGGTGATCATTACCACCTGACAAAAGCTTAATGTGAAGCGTAATTCCTGCAGTATAGGTAATGGCATAAAAAAATTCCTTAACCAGTGCTGTATCAAGATATCCCACTTTCTCACCTTCAAATTCTGCATCAAACACCAAATACGGGCGCCCTGAAAGATCAAGGGAACATAACACAAGAGATTCATCCATCGGCAAGATAAAATATCCGAATCGTTTGATTCCTTTTTTATCTCCGATCGCATCCTTGATCGCATTTCCAATCACAATTCCCGTATCTTCAACAGTGTGATGTCCATCTACATGAATGTCTCCATTGACACTGATTTTAAGATCAAAGAATCCATGCTTTGCAAAGCCTTCCAGCATATGGTCAAAAAAACCGATTCCTGTATCAACTTCTGCGTTTCCTGAACCATCCAGATTCAGCTTCACAGAAATCTTTGTTTCTTTTGTGTTTCGTTCAATTACTGCGCTTCTTGCCATTTGTGCCTTCCTTTCAGTCGTTTTGAAAACGAACCCTGATTGAATTTGCATGGGCATACAGCCCCTCTGATTCAGCAAATTTTTCTATGTCTGTATGAATTTCTTTGAGTGCATCCCGTGAATAGGAAATGACACTGGATTTTTTTATAAATTCATCAACGCTTAATGGTGAAAAGAATTTTGCTGTTCCATTTGTCGGAATGACATGATTAGGTCCTGCAAAATAATCGCCCAAAGGTTCAGAAGAATACTCGCCAAGGAAAATTGCTCCCGCATTTCTTATTTTAGTCATCGTTTCATAGGGATTAGCTGTAATAATCTCCAAATGCTCAGAAGCAATTTCATTTGCTGTGTCAATCGCATCCACCATTGTCTGTGCAATCAACAAATAGCCATAGTTGTCTAGTGAGCTTTCTATAATTTCTTTTCTTGGAAGAACCGAAATAAACTGTTCAATTTCCTTTTTAACATCTTTGGCAAGTTGTTCCGATGTAGTGACCAGAATTGC
>JAAYYM010000720.1 GCA_012515365.1 Clostridia bacterium | reverse complement strand
TTCCATTTGGCATGGTTTCAATATTTGTAATACCACGTACCCTAATCTTGCCACGTCCGGTTCTATATGCTTCATCAATTCCTCTTTTTCCAAGAATGACACCACCTGTAGGAAAATCCGGTCCTTTTATGATTTCAAGTAAATCATCAAGATCTGTTTGCTGATCTTCCACCTGATCATCAATAATTTTTACAATTGCAGAAATAACTTCTTTTAAATTATGAGGCGGAATATTTGTTGCCATACCAACAGCTATACCGGTAGTACCGTTTACTAAAAGATTTGGATATCTGCTTGGAAGAACATTCGGTTCTTTTTCTGTTTCATCAAAGTTAGGAACAAAATCAACTGTATCTTTATTAATATCTGCAAGCATTTCCATAGATATTTTACTTAATCTTGCTTCTGTATAACGCATGGCAGCTGCGCCGTCACCATCAACAGAACCAAAATTTCCATGTCCATCTACAAGCGGATATCTGGTTGACCATGGCTGTGCCATATTAACAAGTGCACCATAAATGGAACTATCACCATGTGGATGATATTTACCCATTGTATCACCGACAATACGTGCACATTTTCTATGTGGCTTGTCCGGTCCGTTATTTAACTCGATCATTGAAAAAAGAACTCTTCTTTGAACAGGTTTTAAACCATCTCTTACATCTGGCAATGCTCTGGCTGCTATAACGCTCATTGCATAGTCAATATAAGAAGTTTCCATTGTTTTCTTTAGATCTATTTCGTGGACTTTATCAAATATTTTGTCATCCATTCTTAAATTATCCCCCAATTAAATATCAAGATTTTTAACATACTTTGCATTCTCTTCGATAAATTCTCTTCTTGGTTCTACTTTATCACCCATTAACGTTGTAAATGTTAAATCTATTTCGGAAGATGCTTCTTCATTCATAGTGACTCTTAATAAAACTCTGTTTTCAGGATCCATGGTTGTTTCCCATAATTGTTCAGCATCCATTTCTCCCAAACCTTTGTATCTTTGTATTTTATTATTTTGATCTCTTCCCACTTCAACAAGAATATTATTTAATTCTTCATCACTATACGCATACCAAACTTTTTTGTTTTTTTCCAATTTATAAAGAGGCGGCTGTGCAAGATATACATGTCCTTCTTTAATTAAATCCGGCATAAAACGATATAAAAATGTTAATAATAAAGTACTGATATGTGCTCCGTCAACATCGGCATCGGTCATAATGATGATTTTATAATATCTCAATTTAGAAATATCAAAATCTTCATGGATTCCTGTTCCAAATGCAGTAATCATAGCTTTTATCTCTGCATTTGCATATATTTTATCTAATCTTGCTTTTTCTACATTAAGAATTTTACCTCTTAATGGCAAAATAGCTTGCGTACTTCTGCTTCTTGCTGTTTTTGCAGATCCACCAGCAGAATCTCCCTCTACGATATAGATTTCACAATTTTTTGGATCCTTATCAGAACAGTCAGCCAATTTACCAGGTAATGACATACCTTCTAAAGCAGTTTTTCTTCTAGTCAGATCTCTAGCTTTTCGCGCTGCTTCTCTAGCTCTTTGAGCCATGATTGATTTTTCACAGATAATTTTTGCAACAGTTGGATTTTGTTCTAGATAATAAGTAAGCTGCTCACTTACAATACTGTCAACCGCACCCCTAGCCTCACTGTTTCCAAGCTTTTGCTTTGTCTGTCCTTCAAACTGAGGATCTTCAATCTTAATACTTACAATAGCAGTAAGTCCCTCTCTGATATCATCACCGGTCAGATTTTGCTCACTATCTTTTAACAATTTTGTATTTCTTGCATAATCATTAAATGTTTTTGTAATAGCATTACGATATCCAGTAAGATGTGTACCACCTTCCGGGGTATTAATATTATTTACAAAACTATAGGCACTCTCATTATAAGAATCATTATGCTGCATAGCTACTTCTACATAAACATTATCTTTTTTTCCTTCAAAATACATAACATCTGTATATAAAGGATTTTTACTTCTATTTAGGTAAGATACAAATTCTTTAATTCCACCTTCATAATGAAATTCTTTTACCTTAGGTTCTTCTTCTCTTTTATCTCTTAATATTATTTTAAGATTT
>JAAYYM010000083.1 GCA_012515365.1 Clostridia bacterium | reverse complement strand
TTTTATCTGTGCTTTAGAAAAAGAACTTCCAGAAGAAGGGACTGTAATCGATGGAAAGGGAACCATTACAATGCCAGGTTTTATAAATAGTAGAAGTCGTGCTTTCGTTTCAAGAATAGCACGCTGTTTTCCTGAAGATTATAATTGCGATTTCTGGAAGGGCAGTCCGAATTATTTGAGAATCAATCCATTTGTCAATATTGCATTGGAGATCCTTGATGATGAAGAAATAAAAGCTTTACTGGAATTAGCACTTTATGAAGCCATTGATGGTGGAACGACGACTCTTGTGGATCAAGGGATAAATAGAGATGTCGCATTGATGCTGAATCTCTGTCATAAAAAGGGTGTAAGATGCCTTTCTGCACCGATGTTATCCAACAAGTCTAAATTGGCAGAAGTCGGATTTTGGAACGATGTGGATTTCGATACCGACATTGATGATGCGGAGGCTTTAGAAAAATTAAAATGGAATAAAGCACTTATTTATAAATGGAGGGAATCAGAAATTGTTCAAGCTGCGTATGGTCTCAATTCCCCTGAAGTTTGTTCTTCCTCTTTCATTAGAGACGTTGTAACAGAATCGAAAAAAGACGATGCATTTCTCTTAATATCTTGTAATGAAACAAAAATGGAGAGAGAGGAAGCATTTAAGAAACACAGCCTTTATCCTGTGGAATTACTAAGAAAGTGCGATGCATTAACCCCTAGAACGATTCTGAACGGAATGTCGCAAACCAGCAAAGAAGACATAAATATCCTGAAGTCCTTTCTTTCCAAAGTTGCTTACTGCCCGCAAGAAGCAGCATTAGATAGTTCTATGCCTATGTTCTTGCCATTCCGCGATCATCATATAAATATAGCATTGGGAACAGGTAGGACATCTGTAAGCATTCTTGAGCAACTCAGAGCAATGGCAATCACAAGTAAGCTCGATTCCGGCAAAAGGCAAAATATACAAAGCGTAGACGTCCTTTATGCAGCTACTGAAGCAGGTCGCAGGAACTATAGAAACAAAAAAATAGGTAAAATACAGACAGGTTTCGCTGCAGATCTTATTATGATAGATGCTGAAAAACCGAATTTGACTCCAGGTTATTTGCCTGTTGTTGATATCGTTTACCATTTAAGATCATCGGATATTAAGAATGTAATTGTTCAAGGGAAACAGATAAAAGATAACGGAAAGGTTATTGGATTTAATATTTCTAAAGATATATCGACAGCGAAGAAGGCAATCGAAAAAGTTTGGACTCAAGCGAATAAACATTGTGTGTTCTAAAGAAAGGAGTGAAAGCAAAAATGAAATTTGATGATGCTATTGTTGTAATCACCGGGGGAACCCAAGGCATTGGAAAGGCGGCTGCCACTAAATTCCTAAAGAAAGGTGCAACTACTATTATTGTTGGTAGAGATGCAGTTAAAGGAAAGACGGCTGCGGAGGAGCTAAATGCCATATCAGGTAGATGTACTTATTTTCAATGTGATATATCAAAACCAACGGATATAAAGAATCTTTCCACCTACGTGGAGAAGGAATATGGCAGAGTAGATGTATTGTTTAACAATGCAGGTATCGCTCTTGGTTGGGATCTTGAAACCACTACGGTTGAAGAATGGGATATGGTTATGTCAGTTAACATACGAGGAACATTTTTAGTAACTCAGAAGTTATTACCTTTGTTAAGA
>JAAYYM010000719.1 GCA_012515365.1 Clostridia bacterium | reverse complement strand
ATATCCTGATACCCTGATGGTCAGCTGAGGATATAACTCTGGATGCTTCTGTGCATCTAAAAGCGTTTCCCTGTTAAGTACATTCACATTCAAATGATGTCCACCCTCTTTTGCATATCCATCCAACATAGAAACAAGATTTTCAACCTGAGCTTTATTTGCTGTCATATTAATTCCTCCTTTTATTTTTAATATTAATAATGATTACTGTTATTGTTTGCATCTATAATTTAACACTTCTCTAGTCATTTGTCTATAGGTAAATTGTATTTATTTCAATACAAAAAAATAATAGGTTTGCAAATATATGCATACCTATTATTAATTCTATCGATTTCTGAAATTTCTATTACTATTACTATCGATTTCCGAAACTCCTATTACGCTCCTATCATATTCCTACAATACCCCTAAATGCTCTAGCAAAATTTTTGTTCCAATGAGAATCAAGATCACACCTCCGGCAAACTCTGCTTTTGCTTTATATTTTGATCCAAAAATATGTCCGATCTTCACACCCACAAATGACAGCACAAACGTAACGATTCCGATAAAGGTAACAGCCGGTATAATCGAAACACGCAGGAAAGCAAGACTGACCCCGACCGCCAGAGCATCAATGCTGGTAGCAATCGCTAAAACAATCATTGACTTAAAATCCAGATCTGCATTAGATTTTACATCATCCTTTTCAAAAGACTCCTTAATCATACATGCTCCGATCAATGATAAAAGAACAAATGCAATCCAATGATCAATATTCTCTATCTTTGACTGAAACTGTACACCCAGCAGATAGCCAATGACGGGCATCCCCGCCTGGAATATACCAAAATATAATCCGACGATCGCACAGTCCTTCCATCTAAGCTTCTGTATCGACAGCCCCTTACACACTGCTACAGCAAACGCATCCATAGACAATCCCACCGCTAACACAAACAACATCCATACACTCATAAAAGCTCCATCCTCCAAACATCATATTAATATCAGGTAATTGCAAAACTCATATTCTAAGATGAGATTTCGTATAAAAAAGACCTATGTATAGAGTTCGAAAAGTATTTCGTTTCTATACATAAGTCTCGTCTTTTAAGATAAGCCAGGCACATCGCCATTATGTTGACTCACCACGTTTTCACGCTGACTACTCCCTTACATGATTTAAAAATTCTATCAATATTCGTGAAAGATGTCAAGACCATATGATCGCATGTGAAAATGCACCTATTATTAAGTAGAAGAAAACCAAAACGCCTGTCAGTATGATCGCAACATGATCATAAACGATCTGTACATCCTGCTTTCTGCTAAACTGACTGATCAGGATTTCTATTCCGAGAACAATCAATGCCATCGGCCACGCTTTGACTAGCATTTGATAGGGAATAGCGGCAAACAGTGTCTGGCAGAAAAGCAGAATGCCAAACACGATCAATGTGATTCCCAACGTGACCGTGCCTACACGTCGTGTTCTTATCATTTGTCAGTCCTCCTTCTTCTCGAGAAGCTTCGTTTCTTCCTCGTCAAGTTCTTCCTTCTTGCCCTTGATCAGAAGTACACCTGCAAATAAAATAATCAAACTGATCACGATCTTAGGAATATCATCAAAAAATGGATACAGATAACGCATTACATTGTCCGGTAAGATTCCATTAAACAGATCCCTAAATGCTTCAAGTAACAGACATCCACCTATGATTACGATAACAGTACCAATGATCTTTGCTGTTTTTTCTGTGTGAAGCATCCCTTTGATATGTTCATCCTTAATATCAAAGATATAATAATCCTCGAGCGCATAAAACTCCTCATCCGGCAATGCAATCATATTGTGTACATGGCAAAAACTATAGAACCATACAACAGGAAGCATCAACGTAAATATTTTATTATGAATCATCATAGAAATTCCGATCAGTCCAAATGTAAGTCCCATCAATGAAACACCCATTTTGCTAAATCCAAGATACATCTCGCCGGCACCCGGACAAAGTGAAAATATAAATGTCCAGAATCCTCTTTTTTTTCTAATCATACTACCTCTCATTTTTCCTACCTCCAAAATTTAATTTTTCTTTCATTTCTTCTATTTTCTGATCTACATTCTCACGAACATTTTCGTGTTCCTGCTCCCACTTCATACTGTTTTCCCTGATTGGTTCTTTAATGGAATTAATTCCATTCTGGATCTGGATACCAAACAAAAGCATGACAACTGTACAAACCACGGCGGCTGATACTTTCAGGGTGTAATAGAGCATCTGTACTTGTTTGGAAATGACCTTTTGGCTTTTCTTTACCTGCATCGGTATCTGTATTTCCATACTCTGGCTCTTTTTCATGATTGAATCCTTAAGATAAGCCGGAGCTTTGATTAAATCAGCCTCAGCCTGACTGATCAGCTCTTCGATTGATAAATCATCATACTGTATTGGTTCTTTCATGTTAGTACCCCCTTTCCATATAGCTTCCTAAGCATACCTTTTGCTCGGTATATCTGAGTCCGAAGCGTTTTCTCATTTCTGTTGAGTGACCGGGCAATTTCTTCTACTGAGCGCTCTTCTAAGAAGAAAGCATGCGCGACCTCCTGATACGGTTGTTCCAGCTTACTGCAGGCTTCATACAGTTCATCTTTGACCTCCATTTCAAGGCAGGCACGCTCCGGTATTTCTGAGAGATTCTCTGTCTGTTCGGTAAGAAAAAACTGATCCTGCGTCGGAATCAATCTTGATGATGCACTCTTTTTGAAATCCAGGCACTTATTCTTCGCAATCTTGCATAGCCACGCTTTTAGGTTCTCACCATCAAACTGCTCCATATTCCGGTAAGCGGATAGAAATGTTTCCTGCGTCAAATCTTCTGCGTCAAAATAATTATTCGTGAACCGAAAGCATATAGTAAAGATCAGATTTTGATACTGATCAATCATATGTTCCAGTTGTATCTGACTGTCGATTTCTCCCGCCTCCCTTCCTATCTTTTGCTGCTTCATAAATCTATAACGATTCTATTTTAAATAATACTTCAAAAAAAGCAAAAAAATTTTCAACTTTTCGAATTTTATTTACGATTTGGTTAAATTAGGCTATAATTATCATACAATAATATTAGGAGGAATTATATATGAAAAAGTATATTGCTGAATTTTTAGGCACTTGTTTTCTCGTATTGTTTGGTTGCGGAAGCGCAGTAGGGATTAACACTCTCTTATCTTATGAGGGAACGTCGATTCCATTGGCATTTTCAACCTTGACCATCGCTTTTGCATTTGGTCTTTCCATCGTAGCTATGGCCTACTCGATTGGTAACATCTCCGGATGTCATGTTAATCCTGCTGTGTCACTTGCCATGTTCCTATCAGGAAAGCTATCCGTCAAAGATTTTATCGGATATGTGGTTGCACAGTTTATCGGTGGTATCGCCGGAGCTGCAATTCTGGCATTTTTATTTGGCTCTACCGAAAGTCTCGGTGCGAATGGATTTGAATCCTACAGCGCTCTCAATGCTACCCTTGCACAGGCATTTGTACTCGAAGTGATTCTAACCTTTTTATTTGTATTCACCATTATCGGTGTGACTTCAAAAGTTGAATTTTCTTCTATTTCCGGCCTGATCATCGGTCTGGCTCTGACTTTGGTACATATCCTCGGCATTCCTTTTACCGGCACCAGTGTAAATCCGGCCCGAAGCTTCGGTCCTGCACTTTTAACCGGATCTGATGCACTGATTCAGGTATGGGTATTCATTCTGGCACCATTAATCGGAGGTGCACTTGCTGCATTCGCCTATAACATGCTACGTCAGAAAAAGACAGCTGCCCCTAAAAAAAGAGCACTCAAAGAAGAAGTAATTTCAGAAGACGCAGAATAAGTAATACAAAACTGCCCCATATAGAGAGTTGCTTACCCAACTCCTGTATGGGGCAGTTTTTCCCCTTGCCTTTACGTGACAGGATGTGTATAATAATGTAGCGTGTAACAATAAGTAAAGCATAGAGAAATAGAGGGTTTATACATGATAAGTGCAAATAATGTAACATTACGACTTGGAAAAAAGGCGTTATTTGAAGACGTTAACATTAAATTTACAGAAGGGAACTGTTATGGTTTGATCGGTGCAAACGGTGCCGGAAAATCTACCTTCTTAAAAATTCTATCCGGAGATTTAGAAACTACAAATGGTGACATTGTGATCACTCCCGGACAGCGACTCTCCGTTTTGGAGCAGGATCACTTTAAATATGATGCTTATCCTGTTATGGATACAGTAATCATGGGAAATGAAAAGCTTTATCAGATCAGCAAAGAAAAAGATGCGATTTATGCAAAAGAAGATTTTTCTGATGAAGATGGAATCCGTGCCAGTGAGCTTGAAGCAGAATTTGCTGAAATGGATGGATGGGAAGCAGAATCAAATGCTGCCATGCTTCTAAATGGTCTTGGTATCGAGTCAGACCTTCACTACTCAACTATGGCTGATTTAAATGGTAGTGAAAAAGTAAAGGTCTTATTGGCAAAAGCTTTGTTTGGAAATCCTGACATCCTTCTTTTAGATGAGCCGACAAACCATTTGGATCTGGATGCAATCGCATGGTTAGAAGAGTTTTTAATCAACTTCGAAAATACAGTCATCGTTGTATCCCATGACCGTTATTTCCTAAATAAAGTATGCACACATACAGCTGATATTGATTATGGAAAGATCCAGCTTTATGCCGGTAACTATGACTTCTGGTATGAGTCAAGCCAGCTGTTGGTTAAACAGATGAAAGAGGCCAACAAGAAAAAGGAAGAAAAAATCAAGGAATTACAGGAATTCATTTCTCGATTTTCCGCTAATGCTTCTAAATCCAAGCAGGCTACCTCCAGAAAGAAAGCACTTGAAAAAATTGAACTGGATGATATTAAGCCATCCAGCCGTAAATATCCATATATCGATTTTCGTCCTGACCGTGAAATCGGAAATGAAGTACTAAGTGTCGAAGGGCTTAGTAAGACCATTGATGGTGTCAAAATACTGAATCAGGTATCTTTTATTTTAAATCGCGAAGATAAGGTTGCTTTTGTTGGCGGAAACGAATTAGCAAAAACGACACTTTTTAAAATTCTGATGGGTGAAATGGAGCCGGATGAAGGAAGCTTCAAATGGGGTGTAACGACTTCTCAGGCTTATTTTCCAAAAGATTCGACTGCTGAGTTTGACAACGATGAAACAATTACTGACTGGCTGACCGGCTACTCTCCTGTAAAGGACGTTACCTATGTACGTGGTTTTCTCGGCAGAATGCTTTTCCCTGGTGAAGACGGCATCAAAAAAGTCAAGGTGTTATCCGGTGGTGAAAAGGTGCGCTGTCTGCTTTCTAAAATGATGATCAGCGGTGCTAATATCCTGATTCTTGATGAGCCGACAAACCATTTGGATATGGAGTCCATCACCGCACTTAATAACGGACTGATCAAATTTAACGGTGTTATTTTATTTGCATCTCATGATCACCAATTCGTACAGACAACTGCAAATCGTATCATGGAGCTCATGCCAACCGGAGATCTGATCGATAAGATCACGACCTATGACGAATATCTGGAAAGTGATGAAATGGCCAGAAAACGTTTTGTATATACCGCTGAAAAAGAGGAAGATGAGAATTAATGATAGATTTACATGTTCATTCAAACAAATCAGACGGCTCCTACTCTCCGAGTGAGCTTGTCGACTACGCAATAGAAAAAAATCTTTCAGCCTTTGCACTGACTGACCACGATACTGTGGCCGGTCTCGCAGAGGCTGTTACTTATGCAAAGGGTAAAAACATAGATGTCATTCCCGGCATCGAACTATCTGCTGAAAATGAAGGTAAGGAAGTTCATATTCTGGGGTTATATATCTGCTATAACAATCAGACATTATCTGATAAACTTACGGAATTTCAGACAACACGCATGGAGCGTAATGAAAAAATGTGTCAAAAGATGCGCGAAGCCGGACTTAACATTACATTGGAAGAGCTGGTACGCGTCTACCCTGATGCAGTCATCACACGTGGATTATTTGCCAAATATCTGGTGGCAACCGGTCAGATCAAGAGTATGGAAGTTGCCTTTGAACGCTACATTGGCGATCATGGTCCCTGCTACGTTCCTCGTGCAAAAATCACACCCGAGCAGGCCATTGCTCTCATCCATGAAGCAGGCGGAATCGCTGTGCTTGCACACCCACCACTCTATCATATGAGTATGAGCAAGCTGGATGAACTGGTAAACAGACTAAAACAGGCTGGTCTGGATGGCATCGAGGGGATCTATACCACCTATCATCAGGGCGAAGAACGTGATATGAAACGTCTTGCGATCAAATATGATCTGTTGATCACCGGAGGTTCGGATTTCCATGGCACTACAAAGCCAAAAACTGATCTTGCTGTTGGCTATGGCTCTCTAAAGGTGCCGGATACGATTCTGGAAGCTATTACTGCAAGACATTCCAAGATTCTCTTTACAGATCTGGATGGAACACTTTTAACTACAGATAAAAAAATAACATCCGTTACTATGGATGCCATTCATGATATGATTTTATGTGGGCACAAGCTTGTATTCTCTTCCGGACGCCCGATCAACAGTGTATTGCAAGTCGCAAAGGATTATCATTTCTTTGGTCCCGGATTTTATGTGTCCTCTTATAATGGTGGATTAATTTATGATTGTGGTGCTAAAAAAGAACTTCTTCATGCTCCGATTCCTATGGATGCTGTCCGTTATCTATTTGATCGTGCACATGAAGCAGGGCTGCATGCACATACCTATACCGCAACTCACGTAATCTGTGAAGAAGAAACACCCGAACTCAAACATTATCTGACTCACATTAAAATGCCTTATCTGATCGCTGATGACGTCACCACTCTGCTTGAAGAAGAACCAATGAAGATCATCATCATGAGTCTTGACTCTCGTCAACGTTTAGAAGCATTCCGCGCGTCTCTTGATGATTGGGCTAAGGATCGTTTAAGCTCTACCTTTTCCAGTCCGATGTTGTTAGAATATGGCTCTCCTGCCGCTTCAAAAGGAAAAGCAATTGAGTTTCTAAGCCAGCATTTTTCAATCCCCATCGATCATACGATTTCCGCCGGAGACGAAGAAAATGATCTCAGCATGATCAAAACAGCCGGTGTTGGCGTTGCTATGCAAAATGGGATTCCAATGATCAAAGAAGCTGCCGACTACATTACCTTGGCTGACAACGATCACGACGCCATAGCCGAGATCATTCACAAATTTATTCTTTAAGATTGTGCGATAGGATTACTCCTATCGCATAATCTTTATCCTTTATCCCTCTACGATCAAATATCTGCCGTCCGAAATCAGAAATACTTCTGATATTTCTTCGATGTCTGCAGGATCGATTCCACCAAGATCTGCACCTGTGTCTTCAAAATAAGCAAGTACATCCTCAACACTATCCACAACGACTGCCATACAATCCTCTAAAAATGCTTCTGCTTCTTCGATTGTTTCTGCTACCGGTTCATCAAATAAACGATCCTGATTTGCCAGAAATGTGCGTAATACCTCGTCATCGTATTCATGCATAATGTCATCCTCCTATCATTATAATTTTAATTGCAGTTTTACCAGATGCTCTCTGATGGCAGCTACCGGTAATCCGACTACATTATTGTATTCACCATCAATTCTTTTGATATAGAGGCTTCCTGCCCCCTGGATTCCATAAGAGCCTGCCTTATCCATTGGCTCCCTTGTATTAATATATGACCATATCTCGGAATCATTCATCTGTGACATCTCGACCTTAGTCTCGACACTAAATGAGTCCATCCGCCATCCCTCAGTCAGCTGATATAAGAGTGTGACGCCTGTATAAACCTGATGTACTCTGCCTTGCAGTGTTTTCAGCATATGATACGCCTGTTCCTCATTCGCAGGTTTTCCGAATATTTTCTGATTATAGACGACAATCGTATCAGCGGCTATGATCAGCACATCATCCCGATCTACATAATTTTCAGACACACTTTGTGCTTTCTGACGAGCCAGATCCTTAACGATCTCCTCTGGTATCACCTCATCAGAATGCTCTCTCGTAAGTGTCGGAATCTCTACTTCAAAGGATACACCAATCTGACGTAAAATATCACCCCTTCTGGGGGATGCTGAAGCTAAGATAATTTTCTTCATTGAATTCATCTCTCTACATGTTCTTCAGGTACGAACACTCTTCCATTTGTGGCTTCTATCGTGACAGCTGCAGCTTCTACCGCTTCCTTGCAGAATTCTTCCTGACAGCTCATCGCAAGTTTACCTCTTTTATCAATTTTTTCATATTCTCCGTCTGATGTCAATACATGAGCCTTCAATGTATCTTTTAATTGCAGCTGTAATATATGAAGTACTTCTTGTTTTAAGTCCGGCTCTTCAATCGGAAACAGGATTTCCACTCGTCGCTCCAGATTACGAGGCATCCAGTCAGCAGAGCCTAAGTAAACAGATTCCTTACCACCATTGTAGAAATAAAAGATTCTACTATGTTCCAAAAAATTACCTACAATTGATCTAACTGAAATATTCTCACTGATCCCCGGGATGCCGACACGCAGGCAGCAAATTCCACGCACGATCAGTTCAATCTTTACACCTGCCATAGAAGCCTGATATAGTGCCTCTATAATATCCGGGTCACATAGTGAATTAATCTTCGCAATGATATGTGCCTGTTTTTTGGCCAAAGCATTCTCTCGTTCCTTCTCAATCATAGCGATAAACTTATCCTTAAGCCATAATGGTGCCAGTGAAAGCTTATTCCACGATACAGGCTCTGAATACCCGGACAACATGTTGAATACAGCTGTCGCATCTTCACCGATTGCTTCGCTGCAGGTCAACAGTCCAAGATCCGTATACAGCTTTGCTGTGATATCATTATAATTGCCGGTTCCAAGATGAACATATCTGCGGATACCATCTTCTTCGCGTCTAACAACAAGTGTTATTTTACTATGTGTCTTTAATCCGACCAATCCATAAATTACGTGGCAGCCTGCTTTTTCAAGCATCTTCGCCCACACGATGTTGTTTTCCTCATCAAATCTTGCCTTAAGCTCTACCAAAACAGAAACCTGTTTTCCATTTTCCGCTGCCTGAGCCAATGCGGCAATGATTGGTGAGTTACCGCTGACACGGTACAAGGTCTGCTTGATGGCAAGTACATCCGGGTCCTTTGCTGCCTGTCTGATAAAATCAATGATCGGCTGAAAGGTCTGATACGGATGATGCAGCAGTCTGTCCTTTTCTCTTATTTTTGCAAAAATATCCTGCTCTGAACTTAATTGTGGAATTCTGTTTGGAACGTAAGGCGTATTTTTCAAATGTTCCATCCCTGACATTCCATACATCTTCATTAAAAAAGTCAGATCCAGTGGTCCGTTAATCCTGTAAATATCATCTTCCTTAATAGAAAGCTCTCGTTTCAATATTTTAAGCAGCCGCTTGTCAATCCGGTCCTCCACCTCAAGTCGGATGGCTTCCCCCCATTGACGCTTCTTAAGCTGCCTCTCGATCTCTTTCAAAAGATCTGCTGCCTCATCCTCATCAATTGTCAGATCCGCATTTCTCATGATTCTGAATGGATGTGCACATACCACATGATAGTTTAGAAACAGTTTCTGTATGTTACGCTCTATGATTTCCTCTAGCAGAATCAACACCCTGTTACCGGATTCATCCGGAATTGCAATGATTCTTGGAAGCACTGCCGGTACCTGTACCGTCGCAAATTCAAGTTCTTCCTTTTCACCCTTTTTCGATAACAATGCAGCAAGATTCAATGTTTTATTACGAATCAAAGGAAAAGGTCTTGAAGAATCAACAGCCATCGGTGTTAGTACCGGATAAACATTTTCCTCAAAATACTGATCTACATAATGTGCCTGCTTTTGGGTCAGCAATTCATGCTCCGTAATGATCTGAATCTGATTTTGGCGAAGCAGTGGCAATAACGATCGGTTATAAGTCGAATACTGTTGTTGTACAAGATCATGCGTCTCCTCATTGATCTTTGCCAGCTGCTCGGCCGGTGTCATACCGGACAAATCACGTTTGCTGTAATTTGCATTTACCATATCCTTTAGAGAAGCAACACGAATCATAAAAAATTCATCCAGATTAGAAGCGGTAATGCTCAAAAATTTCAGACGCTCAAACAAAAGATTTTTTTTATCACGTGCTTCATCAAGTACACGTTTATTAAATAAGATCCAGCTTAATTCTCTATTATAATAATATTCACTTCTTCTTAAATCAAATTTATCGGCCATCTTCTTTGCCTCCCCATCTATCGCTCAATCCTATGCAGGATTCTAAAAATAATTCGCATTTTTTTTGTGTTTGATGATTACCTTTGTGCTGAATACTTCATTAAAAAATCTTGTTTTACGCTCAAAGAATCCCATCTCCAAAGAAAAATCTTCATCTGATTTGATCTCAATGGTCAGCAGATGATCCTTAAGTACCGGCTTCACCTCCATGACCTTCTTGCGCTGGCTGCGGCAGATACCGTCTGCTGTACGAAAGATCGCGGTCAGCTTTGCTATGATCAGATACGCATCACTGTCAAGATTTGATTCCTTTCTGATGGATTCATAATATCTAAAATCGGCTTTATTATAACGAACGATATTTGCCACAATTTCACGTTCTACATGGGATAAGCCAATCATTTCCGTTGCCATAATGATGCTATAGGCAGCTTCAGCGCTTGCCTCCAGACTGATGAATTTTCCACAGTCACCAAGTAATGCAGCTATATACAATAACAGACGTTCTCTCTCCCCTAGTCCATGAAGCTTT
>JAAYYM010000718.1 GCA_012515365.1 Clostridia bacterium | reverse complement strand
TTCTGCGTTGTTGTTTGTGATACGAACAGATAAGATGGCGATTTTTATTATATATGCGATTATCTATATGATTCAGATGGCGTATCAGCCGTTAATCATTGCGATGAACTTTGAATATGCACAAAAAGGATGCGATATCAATTTTGGTTTGGCAAGAGGGATTGGTTCTGTAGGGTTTGCGGTATTTTCTACTATTATGGGAAATGTTCTGGTGAATTCTACAGTATATTCTTTGCAAATTGCGGTATTAATTGTATTATTTGTGGCACTTGTGCTTCTTGTTACTTTTGTGGCTCCGGAAAGTGAAGTGAAAGCAGCTGAAACAGAAGCGGAAATAGCTGTTGCACATAATAATATTTTTGATTTTGCAAAACATTATCCTAAATTTATGTTTTTACTTCTTGCTACAGCATGTTTATTCATTGGTCATAATATGCTAAATGATTTTATGATTCAGATTATTACACCAATTGGTGGTGATGAAAGACATTTGGGATATATTGTGTCAATTGCAGCAGTATTGGAACTGCCGACTATGGCGTTTTTTGTGACGTTGAGTAAGAAAATCAATAGCGGAAGACTTCTTCAGGCATCTGCGGTATTTTTTACGATTAAAATATTTATTCTATATCTTGCGACAGGATTGTTCGGGGCTTATGCAAGTACTGTATGTCAGATTGCAGCATATGCACTTTTTATTCCTGCAAGTGCATATTACGTAAATCTGATTATGGAAGAGATGGACCAGGTAAAAGGGCAGGCATATATTAACTGTGCAGTAACACTTGGTGGTGTATGCAGCAACTTGTTTGCGGGAAAAGTACTTGATGTATCCGGTCCTAAAACAATGCTACTTTTAGGTGTTATTATTTCTGCAGTAGGTGTTGTGATTGCATTATTCTCTGTTGAAATTAAGAAATGTATGGTTGATTTGAAAAAATAGTCTTGATAATAGCTTTACATAAGAGAGGATTGTTATGAAGAAAAATTTAGTGGTTACTATTTTATTATGTGTTTTATTGTGTGGCTGTGGCATGAAGCTTGGTGAAGAAGTAACAACAGAAGTAAATAAGGTAGATGTAGTTATCGAAGTAGATGCAACATCAGTAACTAAAACAGGTTGTATTTATACGATGACAAATAATACGGAAGGCGATTTCGCATATGATGGTTCTTATGGTATTCATATGGAAAAGGACGGAAAATGGTATCGGGTAGATCCAAAGAGTGCTTCTGCTACAACGGCAGATTTATTATGGCTTCCGTCGGGGGTGTCTGAAGAGGCTGCTTTAGATTGGTCAGCATCCTATGGCGAACTGAAAAAAGGTCATTATCGTCTGGTGAAGAATTTTGCTGATTTTACAGATGGTTATGACATTGTCGGTGAGTTCGCGATTGAATAAATTTACAAAAAATAACAAAAGATGTCGGTTGTAAAAGATAGCGTAAATGGATATAATAGAATTAACCTGAAATGTTCGATTAAATCCTGCTATTTTGAACCTACATTTTCTTAAACGGGATTCCTATATTATTGCATGGATGTCAGGCCTCCGGGCGAAAGCTTAAGCAGTGGAAGGCAGAAGTGTAATTGCGGTTGCCCACCTAGCAACAGCTAGGCGTCAACTTGCAGGTTTCGGCATTTTGGGGATTAAAGTGATATTCATTTTATCAAAAGAATAAAATGATGTATGGAAAAGAGACGTATTATAACATATATCATCATGTGGTTTATTTTGATTTTAGTATGGTTTTTAT
>JAAYYM010000717.1 GCA_012515365.1 Clostridia bacterium | reverse complement strand
ATGAAAAGAGGTATGAATATGAATTTACCCAATAAACTGACTTTATGCAGAGTAGTTATGGTTCCGTTTTTTGTATTCTTCATGTTGACGGATTACATTGGAGAATCGGGGAAATGGGTTTCTTTGGCATTATTTGTTGTTGCCAGTATGACAGACTGGCTGGATGGATATCTGGCAAGAAAAAATAATCTGGTAACGGATTTCGGTAAATTTATGGATCCTCTTGCAGATAAACTGTTGGTGTGTTCTGCGATGATTTGTCTGATTGAAAAACAGGTTTTGCCGGCATGGATTGTCATTGTGATCATAAGCAGGGAATTTATTATCAGTGGCTTCAGACTGATCGCAGCAGATCATGGGATTGTAATAGCAGCAAGCTATTGGGGCAAGTTTAAAACAGTTTTTCAAATGGTGATGATTATTTTGATGATTATCGATTTTAAACAGCCGGTTTTGCATAGTATTACGATTTTGATTATGTGGATCGCGTTGATATTGACAATCATCTCTTTGATAGATTATTTGCTAAAGAACAAAAGTGTTATGTCAAATCAGTAATATAACAGGAAAGAACTGTGGGTTGTAACGAAAGAGAGTGAGATTATGGTTGTAGAGATTATTTCAGTGGGAACGGAATTGTTATTAGGAACTATTGTTAATACGAATGCTGCTTATCTTGCAGAACAATGCGCCTTTTTGGGATTATTCTGCTATCACCAGTCAACAGTCGGAGATAATGCAGAGCGTCTGGAAATGGCAATCAGAACAGCAAAAGACCGCTCTGATGTGATCATTCTGACCGGAGGCCTCGGACCAACGGATGATGATTTGACAAAGGAAATCACGGTGCAGGTATTTGGACGCGAGCTTTATATGCATGAGGAAAGCAAATCAAGAATCGAACAGTTTTTCCGGAAAAAAAATATAGAGATACCGGATAATAATTGGAAACAGGCAATGATTCCAAAGGACGCGATTGTAGTCAATAATGATAATGGGACAGCGCCAGGTGTTATTATAGAGGACGGTGAGAAAACGATAATCTTATTACCGGGTCCTCCAAACGAACTTGTTCCAATGTTTGAAGATAAAATTTATCCGTATTTGCTGAAAAAAACGCCGGACACGATTTATTCTCAGACAATCAAAGTCTGCGGACTTGGTGAGAGTGCAGTGGCAGAAATGCTTGAAGATCTGATGGATTCTACAGATCCGACTGTTGCACCATATGCAAAGACTGGTGAAGTTCATCTGCGTGTGACTGCTGTGGGTGCGGATGAGAAGGAAGCAAAAAAGAAAACCAAACCTATGGTTAAGGAATTGAAAAGCCGTCTTGGATCATATATTTATACAACAGATTCTAATATCAGACTTGAGGATGCAGTAATTGATTTACTTGATAAGAATCATCTAAGTGTTTCTACAGTTGAGTCTTGCACTGGCGGCATGCTTGCATCTCGCTTGATTAGTGTGCCGGGGGCATCTGCAGTATACAAAGAGGGTATGATTACTTATTCGAATAAAGCGAAAAGAAATCGTGCTGCGGTCAAGAAATCATCACTTATTAAATATGGGGCAGTCAGTGAACAGGTTGCGAAGGAAATGGCAAAGGGTGGCGCATACATGACGAAAACGGATGTCTGTGTGGCTACAACCGGTATCGCAGGACCGGGAGGCGGAAGTGATGAGAAGCCGGTAGGTCTTGTTTACATCGCATGCTCTGTCTGTGGCAAGATAACGGTAAAGGAATTTCATTTCACCGGGAACCGTCAAAAGGTACGTGAAAGTGCGACATCAGCAGCATTGACATTGATGCGTTTATCCATACTTGAATATTATAGTGAAATCACTTTTGGAAAAAATAAATAATAAATGAATGAAACTCTCTTTTTCAGTCGTTATATAGGTAGAGACTATTTAAATCTGCTCACAGGATTGTGCGTTTTGCGATTGCCTGAGGCAGAAATGAATGAAAAGGAGATTGAAATGAGAAACGTATGGAATGATGTCAAACGAGCAGTCGGTTTCATTGTATGTGTCGTATTGTTACTGATTGCGTTGCTTGCAGTTTTAATCTTTTCGAAAATAAATGCAGGGATTTATGCCTGCGTTTTTTATTTGAGTTATATGATATAAGATCAAAATGACAAATTCCGCGTTTGATACAGCAAAGGTATTCTTGCACAAGTATGAAAAGAATGATATGCTCAATTCGTGGTTTTGCTTATGATAAAGGTGGAAACAGACTCTGGGGTAGGAGTTGTTTTACATAAAAAATAAAAATATTCAAAAAAATAAAATTGACTGTTGACAAAATCGAACAAATGTTTTATTCTTATTAAAGAACAAACGTTCTGAAAAGGAGAGCAAGGATGGAAAGAGAAGAAAAACAAAAAGCATTGGATGCCGCGTTAACACAAATAGAGAAGCAATATGGAAAAGGTTCTGTAATGAAACTGGGTGATAATAGTGCCCATATGAATGTTGAAACTGTACCGACAGGATCTTTGAGTCTGGATGTTGCATTAGGGCTTGGAGGCATTCCTAAAGGAAGAATTATAGAAATCTACGGACCTGAGTCCAGTGGTAAAACGACTGTAACATTACATATGATAGCTGAGGTTCAAAAGCGTGGAGGTATAGCAGGCTTTATTGATGCTGAGCATGCGCTTGATCCTGTATATGCAAAGAACATAGGAGTAGATATAGATAATTTATACATTTCACAGCCTGATAATGGTGAGCAGGCTTTGGAAATCACAGAAACAATGGTTCGTTCCGGAGCTGTTGACATCGTTGTAGTCGATTCTGTTGCTGCACTTGTTCCTAGAGCAGAAATAGATGGTGAAATGGGTGATACTCATGTTGGTCTTCAGGCGAGACTGATGTCACAGGCTTTACGTAAATTGACAGCTGTAATCAGCAAATCAAACTGTTCGGTTATTTTCATTAATCAGTTGCGTGAAAAGGTAGGCGTTATGTACGGCAATCCGGAAACAACTACAGGAGGACGTGCGCTTAAATTTTATTCTTCTGTTCGTATGGATGTAAGACGGATAGAATCTTTGAAACAGGCCGGAGAAGTAATCGGAAACAGAACTCGTGTTAAAGTTGTTAAGAATAAAATTGCACCACCATTTAAAGAAGCAGAATTTGATATCATGTTCGGAAAGGGAATTTCCAAGATAGGTGATATTCTTGATCTGGCATCAGAATTGAATATCATTAATAAGAGTGGCGCATGGTATGCATACGAAGGTCAGAAGATTGGTCAAGGAAGAGAAAATGCCAAAACCTATCTAATGAACAACCCTGATGTTTGTGATGTGGTAGAACAGCAGGTAAGAGTTCAGTATGGGCTAGTTCCCGACACAGATGCGAAAAAGACCGATTCCAAAGCAGATGCAAAGGCGAAAAAAGCAGATGCAAAAAATAAAGCAGATACAAAAGCAGACATGAAATCTGAAGCAGATACAAAAGCAGACGAAAATGTGAAGGCAAGTACAGCAGAGTAAGAATCATAGTATGACACGATTTCAGTAGTGCCAGGAATCGGAAACTATTTGTTTTAGCTGTGAAAGTATCAAACAGACTGGGTGGAAATCAGTGGATAATGATCATGTATATATGGACGGAATAATCACAAAAATGCTTCGTGAACAAGGAAAAAAGAAAGTAAGAATATATATTAATGATGAATTTGCATTTTCTTTGTATCCTGGTGAGATTAGAAAATTGAATCTTGATGAAGGTATGCCATTGTCTGATAATTTGTATCAACAGATCAATGAAGAAGTTTTATTTAAGAGGGCAGTCTTGCGAGCAATGCATTTACTGGAAAAAGTAGATCGTACAGAATTTGAGGTAAGAAAGAAACTGAAGGAAAATGAATATACCCCCGAGGCCATAGATCATGCTGTTAATTATGTCAAACAATATCATTATCTTGATGACGAGCGTTACACAAAGGATTATATCCGTTTTAAATCAGCTAAGAGCAGTAAGAGCAAGATTACGCAGGAACTACGTCAAAAGGGTGTCAATAAGGATTTGATTACAAGCTGTATGGAAGAGAGCTCATTTGATGAAACTGATTTAATTAAGAAATGGATCAGAAAAAAATATCCAGTCATGCGAGAACTCGAATGGTCTGAAAAACAGAAATTGTTTGCATCTTTATATCGGAAAGGGTTTTCAACCAATCGGATTGAAAAAGCATATTCTGACATTCTACTTGACATAACTTAGAAAACAGTATAAACTTTATATGTTGTAAAATTGTTGTTTAGAATGTCTTGATTATGCATTCTATATGGATAAAGTACAATGAAAACTAAATAAGGAGGTGCTCCTGTACCATGGTTGCTACTATTATAGCTGTAGTGGTTACGATAATTGCTGTTGCGCCTATTACCTACTATGTTGCATTAACTCATCAGAAGAAAACTGATAGTGAAAAGATCGGTTCTGCCGAACAAAAAGCAAGAGAGATAATAGACGAAGCTTTAAAGACCGCCGAGAGCAAGAAACGCGAAGGATTATTGGAAGTAAAGGAAGAGTCGATTCGAACAAAGAATGAACTCGAAAAAGAAACCAAGGAACGTAGACGTGAATTACAACGTCTCGAGAGTCGTGTTCAGCAAAAGGAAGAAAGTCTTGACAAGAAGCTGGAAAACATCGAACGTCGTGAAACCGCACATGCAGCAAAAGAAGAGGCATTAGCTAAGCAGAAGGAAGAAATTTCGAAGCTGAATGAGCAAAGAGTGCAGGAACTAGAACGAATCTCAGGTTTGACCTCCGAACAAGCAAAAGAATATCTGTTAAAGATTGTTGAAGATGAAGTAAAACATGAAACCGCAATGCTCGTTAAAGAATTAGAATCAAGAGCAAAAGAAGAAGCGGACAAGAAGGCAAAGGAATACGTTGTTACAGCAATTCAGAAATGTGCTGCTGATCACGTTACCGAGTCTACAATCTCTGTAGTACAGCTTCCTAATGATGAAATGAAGGGAAGAATTATTGGTAGAGAAGGACGTAACATTCGTACTCTCGAGACCTTAACCGGTGTAGATCTGATTATTGATGACACTCCGGAAGCTGTTGTATTATCAGGTTTTGATCCAATAAGAAGAGAAGTAGCAAGAATTGCACTTGAAAAATTGATTGTTGATGGTAGAATTCATCCAGCCAGAATTGAAGAAATGGTTGAAAAGGCGCAAAAAGAAGTCGAAGTAATGATACGTGAGGAAGGTGAGGCTGCTACTTTAGAAGTAGGAGTACATGGTGTTCATCCAGAACTTGTGAAGTTATTAGGAAGAATGAAATTCCGTACAAGTTATGGACAAAATGCATTAAAGCATTCTATTGAGGTATCTTTATTATCAGGATTATTAGCAGCAGAAATTGGTGTTGATGTCCGTATGGCAAAACGCGCTGGTTTATTGCATGACATTGGTAAAGCAGTAGATCACGAAATGGAAGGTTCTCATATTCAATTAGGTGTTGACCTTTGTAGAAAATACAAAGAATCAGCAGTTGTTATCAATTCAGTAGAGTCTCATCATGGAGATGTAGAACCACAGTCTCTGATTGCATGTATCGTTCAGGCAGCTGATACTATTTCAGCAGCAAGACCGGGTGCAAGACGAGAAACATTAGAAACATACACTAACAGATTAAAACAATTAGAAGATATTGCAAATAACTTTAAAGGTGTTGATAAATCTTTTGCTATTCAAGCAGGTAGAGAGATTCGTATTATGGTAGTTCCTGAGCAAGTAACTGATGCAGATATGATCCTTCTTGCAAGAGACATTTCAAAGCAGATTGAATCTGAATTGGAATATCCGGGTCAAGTAAAGGTTAATATAATCAGAGAGAGCAGAGTCATAGACTACGCGAAGTAATTTTAACAAAATTTAAGAAATGACGAAAACCCTAGAAAACGTGATGTTTACTGGGGTTTTTTGATGTAGGGATTTCGATTAATTACTATAAAATACTATAGTTTACGGCAATGATAACCCCGGAGCCAATGCTCATGTGCGGTAAAGAAGCAAGAAACCGAAAACAAGAGATAGACCGCCAGCACCACACTATTCCGAACCAAAGAAAGCAAAGATTAAAGGACAAGCATTGTGGAAATGTGCATAACAGGCTATGGAATCATGGATAACTCTATTCACAGCACATGGAAAAGCTAAAGTGCAGCTTTCCCACGTCCTGCAAACAGAGTTACCCACAACTCCATAAGACAGCCAGTTATACACATTCCCACAATGCCGACGGCGATGAAATCCCTCAATCATTCCTTTATATTTCGACAACATAATGTGTTATTTTTTATAATGTGCTATAATTTTTCTGTTGACTTGAAGTGCGCTTCATAGTTTATCTTAAATGAAAGGTGGTTTTTGAAATGTATTCAGCAAAAGAAGCCGCAGAAATGACAGGGTTATCAACCGCAACATTAAGATATTATGAGAAAGAAAAATTGTTGCCACCAATAGCCCGGACAACACAAAAATACAGGCAATATACTGACGAGGACATTGAGTGGATAAAGATGATACAATGCTTGCGAGGGGCAAATGTACCCATCCATTCTATCAAAAAATATGTCTCCCTGTTAAGACAAGGTAGCGAGACAATTCCACAGCGGTATGAAATGGTTTTAAGTTACAAAAAGGATATTGAATCTCAAATGTCAGACTTAAAAAATGCCCTTGCTTTGACACAAAGTAAGCTGATGTTTTATCAAGAAATTTTGAAACAGCCTTGCAGTAATAATATGACATATCTTGAAGAATGGTATTTGTTCAAAAATGGAGGCGATTACAAAAAATGAAAACAGTTTTAATTACAGGAACTACAAGCGGGATTGGCAAAGCATTTGCCGAAAAATTTGCAAGCATGGGAAATAGCATTATTCTTGTATCAAGAAATGAGGAAAAACTAAAAAGACAGCAAAGTGATTTACAAAATCACTATCATACATCAGTAAAGTATATTGCCTGCGAATTAACACAATCAAATGCAGTTGACTTGATTTTTGAAAAACTGAATAATTGGCAAGCATCCGTTGATGTTCTTGTAAATAATGCTGGTTTTAATGAATGTGGATTATTCACTAATACCAATGTGGAACAGGAAATGAAAATGATAGATTTACATATTCGCTGTATTACACAACTTACAAAACGTATTCTGCCAATGATGAAAAAAAATAATTATGGGCGAATAGTAAATGTTGGTTCAACAGGCTCATTTATACCCTCTCCATCGGACGCAGTATATTCAGCGACAAAAGCATATGTAATGTCGTTTTCCAATGCTCTTTATGGAGAACTTAAAAGGACAGATATAAAAATAACGTTACTTTGCCCTGGAGCAACGGAAACAGAATTTGCAGCAAAAGCAAATATACAGGATACTATGCTATTCAAATATGCAGTAATGAAGCCGGAAAGGGTAGTAGAAATAGCTTACCCCAAGTTGATGAAAGGTAAAAGGTTAGTTATTCCGGGCATATATAATAAACTCTTAGTATTTTTTTCAAGGATTTTGCCTGTTGAAGTAACGAATAGCCTAACTTTATTTATGATGAGATAATGGTGCTTGACTACCCATTTACAAAAAAAACTCTGTCTGTCAAGATGACTTTATCGTCTTGACCGGCAGAGGCTTTTTTGTTACTTGAGAATCTGTACCCTTACGTTAGTAAACAGGAGATTATGTCGTCGAAAGCCAATGTTGACCGTCTGATGGGAACGGAGGAACTGAGTTCGGAGAAAGAAAAAGAATATGGCCAGCGATGAGCCGGTCATATTCCAAAAGCGTTCGCAGAACGCGCAGCCACAGAATGAAATTTTGTGTTCAAAGGGGCCGGTTTTGTCACGAATTCGGTATAACCACAAAAGTATTTTGCGATTTTCCTTTTACTTTATGAAATCTTCAAAAATCACCGCTATGATTTAGTTACAACAAATGAGAAAGGATAAAAATTATGGGTTTGATTTTGAAAACTACTGACCTTTGCAAAAATTTCAAGGGACAGATGGTGGTAAACAATGTATCACTGCACATTCAAAGAAATTCTGTCTATGGGCTGCTGGGTCCGAATGGAGCCGGAAAGTCTACCATTTTAAAAATGGTTACAGGAATTTTAAACCCTACTTCTGGAAGTATTGAGTTTGACGGACATCCGTGGAGCCGGAAAGATTTGAACAGTATTGGGGCGTTAATCGAAACACCACCTTTATACGAGAATTTGACTGCATATGAAAATCTGAAAGTCAGGGCAACTATTTTAGGACTACCAGACAAGCGAATTGTTGAAGTGCTGCAAATTGTTCGGCTGACAGAAACGGGAAAGAAAAGAGCCGGACAATTTTCTCTTGGAATGAAGCAACGGCTTGGAATTGCGATTGCCTTACTGAATCATCCGAAGCTGCTCATTCTTGACGAGCCTACAAACGGGCTTGACCCGGTTGGAATTGAAGAACTTAGAGGGCTTATCCGTTCCTTTCCGTCAAAAGGAATTACCGTTATCCTGTCCAGTCATATTCTTTCCGAAGTGCAGCAGACAGCAGACCATATCGGCATTATTGCGGGTGGTGTCCTGGGCTATGAAGAAGAACTTGGTGTGAACGAAAATCTGGAACAGCTTTTTATGGACGTTGTAAAGAGCAGTCACCAGGAGGTGTAAAGCATGAACTATTTGAAATCGGAGCATTTAAAATTCAAAAGAACAATATCAAACAAGCTGCTTTTCATCATTCCTCTCATTACGGCAATCTTTGCGTGGATTGTTGGTGGCTTCATTGGTTTTCAATACACAGCGTTTTACTGGTGGTATGCGTTTCTGCTTCCAGGGGCAATCGCAATTTTATGCTCCTTATCACATAGAAAAGAGGAGAATGCAGGAAAATGCTATTCTGTATTTTCCATGCCTATGAGTCTTTCAAAATTTGAAACGGCAAAAGGCATTGTACTAATTGAAAAACTGGTTGTTATGGCAATTTTATTAGCAATACTTATTTCTATCAGCAACATCATTGCGCCGACAACGGTCGTGTATTCCGTACCACGAAGCCTAATAGGCAGTATTGGAATTATCATTGCGTCTGTTTGGCAAATCCCGTTATGTCTATACCTTGCACGCAAGACAAGTATATTTTTACCGATGATTTTAAATACCTTACTCGGAATATTCCTGCCTATTGTATTTGGAAACACAGCGGTTTGGTGGATGATTCCATACTGTTACGCGGCAAAAATGGCAGAACCACTTATGGGAATAGAATTGAATGGAACTTTTTCCGGCAATGTTGGTTTTTCTGCAACTGTTCTGATTGTTGTTGTACTATCAATGCTGATGTTCATTATTTTGTCTTTCGTGGACGCAAAGGATTTTGCAAAAAGGAGGTAGATAAAAATGGGCTTGACCTATGCAATTTGTTCTGAACGAGTAAAAGTGAAGCATACGCCCTTTGAAACTATTCATTTATGCTTGCCCATCTTGGGAGCGATGCTATTTGTTGTTTATTACTTTCTCTATGGCAGCACAGCAGATGATAAAAAACTCAAAATGATATTAGAACTTACAGCAACGATCTTTCCCCTACTGATAAGCGTTATTGTTAGTTTAAATGTTACATTGGAAGAAAAGGCTTCACACTTTCAAACATTGCTTGCCACACCGAGCCGACACAAGATTGTGCTTGCAAAACTGGCTTACCTGTATGCTACAGGACTATTTGCGCTGTTTGGTTTGTTCTTTTTCTTTGTGATTGGCATATACCTTTTCGGGATAGCCGATGCATTACAGCTTGGAATACTAATCAAAGCCGCCGCAGGAATAGCACTATGCAATTTGATTATTTACATTTTGCACCTGTTCCTCAGTTTCAGATTTGGCTTAGGATTATCTTTGTTTGGGGGCGTGTTTGAAAGCCTGCAATGTATTTTGTATAGCAACATTGAGTTGACCGGTATAGCGCGATATATTCCTTTTGCTTGGTCTATGGACTGGATACGGGATATTTTAAATAATCAGTTTTTAGTTCATAGAACAGAATGGATATGGATTGCTTTATTAACAATCAGTGGCTTGCTGTTGATATTACTGTGGTTTTCCAATTGGGAAGGACGGAAAAATTATGAGTAAGAATGATGACTTTTGTGCCTCTATCAATTATGATATAGTAAAACAATACTGGGAGGAGGCGATAACATGGCAGCAATCCTTATGGTTGATGATGAACGCCCAATTTTAGAACTTGTGAAAAACGGATTGCAAAAAGACGGTCATTTCGTTACGATTTATACATCCGCTGCAGAAGTTCCCCTTGATAAACTGAACAAATACGATTTGATTATTCTTGATATTATGAT
>JAAYYM010000759.1 GCA_012515365.1 Clostridia bacterium | reverse complement strand
GGTTTGCTTCCACTGGTCCCAGTAGTTCAGAACCCGATCCCAATTGTCGCTCTTCCGGTATTCATCGCTCAATGCATCAGCCAGTTCCTTCAGTCTCTCCATTTCGATCCTGCCGATGTATTCCTCGAAATTGCGATGAGCATAATACCTGCCTATGAAGATCATTGAAATAACCACGGTAAGGCTGCTGAAAAGGAAGGTCAGAAAGACCTTGTGCCGGAACTGCAGGTTCATGCGGTTTTGCTCGTGTTCAAATGGCCCGGAGCATGGACGGTCGGTAATATCGGCCGCCTCGATGGACGTTTTATCCAGAGTGAATCATTCCAGACAGCAAGTCAACCTTTCGCACAGGGCAAGATCCTTTCTCCACAATCATCCCATGATGCCTCCGCATTTCCTCCATATTGAACCGGTAGTATCCATGCTGCGCCGGAAAGGCGAACAACTCGGTCGGCGTTTCACGGAAAGGAGGTGCGGGGGAAATGTCACCGTTCAATGCGAGCGGACGTTGAAAACGAATCGGGTTTTCGTCCGGAGGGGATTCAACTGCAATCAGCAAAAGGAGAAGACGACATGAACATGCGCAGAATTTCATTGGTCCTTGTTTTGGCTCTGGTGTTGAGCTGTACAGCTGAAGCCGCTTCGGGAGAAGAAAAGGAGGCCTTATGGCCTCCTCCTCCCCCGATGGGATTGTCCGGCATCTGCTCCGACAGCCAGGATCTCTATGTGATGACAGCCGGCAAGATACTGCGGTACCGACTGTCGGACTGGAAGCTTCTCGATGAAGTGGAACTGCCCGATCTTCCGCCTCCGCCGAGCAGTCCGCCAGAAAAAACAAAATCCGACAAGTCCGCCCCGCGTCCTCCCATGGGCATTCCCCACGGCCTGTGGACGCAAGGAGGTTTTCTCTATGCGCTTGCCGGTCCGATGGTGTATCGGTACAGCACTCCGGACCTGACACTCCAGAATGCCCTGGAACTGCCCAGGCCTGATACTCACCGGTGATTCGATTCGGTCTGATCACTCTACATTCTGCTTGTGCCCGGCGGTTTTTTCAGCCGTCGAACCCGGTTCAGTGACGGGTTCGGGGCGCAAGTGCACGGAAAGGTCAGGGGTAATGTTTGTCAGGACGCTGCATATACGGATATCCGAGTGGATCAGAATATCTTCGGAAGATCTTTCGCCACTTCTGGAAAGGAAGCTGCACGAGCGTCTTGTTTTCACCAATCCTGATTACGAGCTTCGCCACAACAGGGGGGAGTGGATCGGCAATATCGCTCCCCAGATCAGCTGTCTTCGGCACAAAGGGCGCAGTTATTTTATTCCGAGGGGTTTTTTGGGTCAGCTTGTGGATCTTTGCGAAAAGCACCAGCAGCCGTACCGGATCGTGGACAGGCGCAGGTCCCTGCCTTCGGTTGCCGTGGAGTTCCACGGGGAGCTCAAGGGATACCAGCGGGATGCTGCGGAGGCGGTTTTGGAGCATGATTTCGGGACGCTGGTGGGAGGTCACAAGAGCGGCAAGACGGTCATTGTTTTGTATGTGATCGCCCAGAGGCGCCAGCCGACGTTGATCCTTGTTCCACGACTGGACCTGGTGGAGGGGTGGCTGAACAAGATCGAGAACTTCCTCCAGATTCCGCGTGAAGAGGTGGGGACGTTCATGGGCGGAATCCACCGGGTGGGCACGCAGATCACCATTGCTCATACCGGTGAGGCGGCCC
>JAAYYM010000716.1 GCA_012515365.1 Clostridia bacterium | reverse complement strand
TATCTTTCATCTCAGAAGCAAAGAACGTCAAATTCACCTCTTTCCCTGGAGCCGTTAATGCTTCGAGGTTTATTGTCCGTTCTGTATTATTTGCCTGAATCCTACAGTTTTCATAGAAATCACGTATTTTGAAATCAATACTTGCCGAATAATCATCCAACAATGACAGTTTTATACTGCAAGATGCTCTTCCGTTACTTTGCTTTATATACTGCTTTAGTTTTAGTGGAGTCAATTCGGCATAGTATATCTTTTCACAATGTTCAAAAATACCGACAACGAAATAAAGTATTCCTCCATCTCGTTTGTAGTTTTTAAGATTGACTGTAGATACTGGGTATTTGATTTCTTCCTTGATCTGATTCGATTTAATGATTTTACCCTTTACTTGAACAGGTATTCTTCCATATAGCGAGGCATTGGTTTTGTCTGGATTCGAATAGACATATAAATTCCCATCCCAGCAAGGTTCCTTATCATTGTTTGAAATGTAAGGAGAGATTGCCTGAGATTTGGAAAAATACAAGCCCACAGTATGCACTGCTATTTCTTCTATCTGTTTTGTTGTCATATCGCTATATATATTCTAATTTGCGCAAGCAACTTTTTCAAATATTCAATCGAATCTCGAATGCGAGCACATTTCAATATGCAAAAATACTAAATTTCAATCAAAAACGAGCTTAAAAGCATAAAAAATGCAATAATTTGAAAGATTTTTATGTAAAAGCACCCGTTTTTTATAATAAAATCATTAAATTTGCACAATACGCAATGAAAATGGACGTATCTTTCATAATAAAATGGAGGATTTTCCGTTTATCTTATATCAAATAAAACCTCAGCAAAATGGCAAAGGAAAAAGACTTCAATCGGTTAAAAGTGGTTCTCGCTGAGAAAAAGAAGACCAATAAGTGGTTAGCAGAACAACTTGGGAAAGACCCTGCAACTATTAGCAAATGGTGCACGAACTCTGCACAGCCTGGGTTAGAGACGCTCTATCAGATTGCAGAATGTTTGGAGGTTGACGTAAAAGACCTCCTCGTTTCTACAAAAGAAGAAAACATTATCATTTACAAGAAATGACATCCAAACGAACCAAATGAGCAAAGTTAGTCAATAAAACGCGCTCTGCCAACAGGCTGGAGTAAGATGGACTAACATGGATATGGAATTTCGACTTCAAAATTATAATTTTGCAAATCATGGCAAATTCAGAATCAAATATAGCTTCTCAAAATGAGATAGTTCTTGGTGAGAACGAGATGGTATGCTCCCTCACCAACAAGGTAGTAAAGGCTACTGATAAGGAAATGACATTGCAGTCGATGATTGCGATGATGACTGAAGAGTATGGTTTCGCTCCAGAAGACATGGAACGAGACTTCAAGGTCAAGTATGAAGACGCAAATGAGGACAAGTCAAAGACTCAGAAAGTAGATTTGGCTATCTTCAATGCTGGCCATGCTCATGATGCTGATGAACTCATCCGTTTCATAATTGTAGCTAAAGATGCCAAGGTTAAGCCAAATGACAAGAAAGCTGGCGTTGAAGCAACAACCGAAGGCATACTTTGTTCTACCGATTGTGATTTTGCTTGCTGGACAAATGGTGAAGATCTCCAGTATGTTTATTCATACGAGGATGACTTTGGCCAAGTAACTTGCGAGGCTATCTCAGATTTCCCTGCTGAAGGACAGACTCTTGATGACCTTGAAGCACAAGGTGAACGCGCCATGCCTCGTAAACCAGCTAACGAGTCTTTGGTAAAAACGTTCAAGCGTTGTCATGATTACATTTATGGAAATGAGGGAATGAAGAAGACTGCATTCTGGGAACTTCTCAACCTTATTTTCTGTAAGCTTTATGATGAGAAACGTAGATTCTCTGATGCCAAACAGGGTATCAGTTA
>JAAYYM010000082.1 GCA_012515365.1 Clostridia bacterium | reverse complement strand
TATCTTATGCAAACGGTATCAGGCATATTGGATGAGTGGCGCAGAATTCCCCCATGAGATCGGCATATTTTTAGGATATCCCATCGAAGATGTGAAAGGTTTTATTCATCATCATGGAAGCAATGACCTCTTTACAGGTTATTGGAAGGTTTACGCCCGTATGCCGGCAAAACAAGATTTGTTTCATAGATTTGAAGAGATCCGGAAAGTCATGCTGCACTTTTTGACCTTTGGATTACGGATGGAGAAAATCATAGCGTTAATTCATGGGATTGAGGATTAAAGATGAGGGTCAGAGATTGAATTTTCCTCTTGACATTAGCCTGACTCTGCTCTATAATCCAAATACCCCTAGGGGGTATATGGAGGTATCAACATGAAAGAGGAGATATATGAAATCGAGGGAATGCATTGTGCAGCCTGTAGTGCAGCAGTAGAGCGTGTAACCAAAAAACTGCCAGGCGTGAAGAGCAGTGAAGTTAATCTATTGATGAAGCGTCTGACAATCCGATACGATGAAAAACAGACCACTCCTGAGATGATCATAAATAAAATAGAGAAAGCAGGATTTCACGCCAGCAGACAAGAGATTGAAAAACCGAAACAGGATCATTCCATGATTCCGATGCTGTCAGCAGCCTTTCTTTTACTGGTTCTGTCGATGGGACCTATGGTAATTAAGGGGATGCCATTGCCGGATCTGCTTTCAATGCATACACATCCTCAAAATTATGCAATCATACAAATGGTACTTTGTCTGTTCGTGTTATTTTTCGGCAGGAAGTTTTTTATCAGTGGCTATCAGTCACTGTTTCATGGTAATCCCAATATGGATACATTAGTGGCAATCAGCAGCACGGCATCATTTCTCTATAGCTTTGTCATGACCTTACTGATCAGTGATCAACCGCACAGTGTTCATAATCTATACTATGAATCAGCTGCGATCGTTGTTGCTCTTGTGTCACTGGGAAAGCACATGGAAGCACAAAATATGGAGAAAACGAAGAGTGCGATCACGAGACTGATGAGTCTGGCTCCCGATACAGCTATTTTGGTTAACAAAACAGGTGAACAGGAGTCACATCAGGAAGTTGCTGCAAATACTATAAAAACAGGTGAAGTGATCCTGGTAAAAAAGGGAATGCGCATCCCGCTTGACGGAGTTATTGTAAGTGGAAACGGTAGCATCAATGAAGCAATGCTGACGGGAGAAAGCATGCCTGTCGAGAAACTGAAAGAAGACCATGTGATCGGTGGCAGCATTCTGACAGAAGGATTGCTTTATGTTAAAGTTACGCACACGGGAGCGGACACCACCCTTTCAAAGATTATTAAATTTGTGGAAGATGCACAGGGGAAAAAGGCTCCTATTTCTAAAATTGCAGATCAGGTAGCAGGTGTTTTTGTACCAATCGTAGTATTGATTTCATTGGCGTCAGCGATTATCTGGCTGTTGAGTGGTGCACAGTTTGCCTTTGTTATCAAAATATTCACAAGTATTTTAGTGATCGCCTGTCCATGCGCAATGGGACTTGCAACCCCTACGGCTATTATCGTCGGTACAGGACTTGGTGCTTCCAATGGAATCCTTATCAGAAGCGGTGAGGCACTGGAAATTACTCATAAAGTAACAACTACTATTTTTGATAAAACAGGCACAATTACAACGGGAAATCCTATTGTAAGTGCAATTGTTTCTGAACATTCTGCGGATGAGGAAGAATTATTGCAGATCGCATATAGTCTGGAAACACTATCACAGCATCCTTTGTCAAAAGCAATTTGTCAGGAAGCAGAATACAGGATTGATACAGAAAAAATGCATCTGGCTGAATACCAGCTTCATGATTATGTCAACCTGACCGGAAAGGGATTATCAGCGCGAAATGAGCAGGGAGTCTTGTTCTTGGCGGGTAATCAAAGTATGATGGAGGATTTTCAAATTGATACAAGCGTATGGCAGGAGAAGGCGCTTGGATTTCAATCCCAGGGAAAAACAGTTGTTTTCATAGCAAAAGCAACAAAGCTGCTAGGTTTGATTGCGATATCCGATGCGATCAAGGAAGATGCAGCAGCTGCTGTTTCAAAGCTCAAACAAATGGGTATCAAAACAGTACTGTTAACCGGTGACAGTGAAGCATCCGCGCAATATATCGGAGAACAGGCAGGCACAGATCTTGTGTATGCCAAGGTACTTCCGACGGAAAAAGCTGATTATGTAAAGAAATTTCAAGAGAAAGGAGAGGTAGTCCTGATGGTCGGTGATGGGATCAATGACGCACCGGCTTTGACACAGGCTGATATTGGTTGTGCTATTGGAAATGGAAGTGATATTGCGATAGATTCAGCACAGATTGTTCTAATGAAAAACCAGCTTATGGACGTCCCACGAGCGATTCATTTAAGTAAGCAGACGATCCGTAATATCAAACAAAATTTATTTTGGGCGTTTTGCTATAACGTCTTATGTATTCCGATTGCAGCAGGTGTGTTATATCCGATGACCGGCATTCTACTGTCTCCGATGATCGGAGCGGTTGCGATGAGTCTGAGTTCACTATTTGTGGTAACCAATGCATTGAGACTTGGAAGGAGAAAAATATGAGTGAAGAATTGTACTGTAAACGAAAAAAACATCGTGATGAAAAAGAAATGAGCAGATTGAGAAACCGTTTGAAAAGAATCGAGGGGCAGGTCAGAGGGGTTAGCAAAATGCTGGAAGAGGATGCTTACTGTACGGATATTTTAATGCAGACATCTGCGATCCAGTCTGCGTTAAATTCTTTTAATAAAGCATTGCTTGAAAATCATATCAGAACATGTGTGGTGGACGATATCAAGGAGGGACGCGAAGAAGTCATTACGGATCTCGTTGAGACAATACAAAAATTAATGAAGTAAAGAAAATGATATATGAAATGATAAATAAAATATAAAATATTAGATGAAGAATGGAGGAATGGATTATGGAGACATTAAAGGTGGAGCAGATGCATTGCGAAATGTGTGTGAAGCGGATTGATGAGGCACTTAAGGAGAGAGGAATTGAGTGTGAGATTAATTTAGCTGAAAAGACGGTAAGGATAGAGGCGGGCAGAAAAAAAGAGGTGCTTGAAATACTGGATGATTTAGGTTTTTAGTATGGTGTATGTCGGGATGACATTTGTAACAAAAAAAGAAAATTTCAAATAGGTACTTGACAAGGTAAGCGAGTGCTCACTATAATACATTTAAAAGTGAACACTCGCTTACCTTTGCGTAAAGTAGGCTTTTGGCAACAAGAGAAAACGAAAGACAAGGCGAAGGACAAAAGGACAAAACAGACAAACAGACAAATAGAAAGAGGGAATGTAATGACAACTAAGGAAACGATTATTTACCAGTCGTTAGTCCTATTTTCACAGAATGGGTTTGAGGCTGTATCGACGAGAATGATTGCAAGAGCATCCGGGATTTCAGATACCGCGATTTATAAGCATTTTAAAAGCAAGCAGGAAATACTCGATACCATTATCGAAATCTGCAAAGGACTCTTTTTAGAAAAAAGAAATCAGATTGATATAAACAACATGGACTGGACTAAAGTAGAAGATATTTGTCTGGATATGTTTAAATTTCAGACGCAGGATGAATGGATCGTTATGTTTCGCAGATTGTTGCTCATCGAACAGTTTAAGAATCCGGCATTATCGAGTTTATATAAGAATTTCTTTATTAATACAGCGCTGGACTCGATGACAGAGATCTTTAAACCTTTGATCGAGGCAGGCTATATAGAAAATAGGGATCCACGCGTATTGGCAATGGAGCTTTACGCCCCATTCTTTATGTATCATATGTCGGGAGACGATTCGGAAACATTATTAACTGAATTAAGAGAACATGTTAGTTATTTTAGAGCAAATTACAGAACAAAGAAATGCGAGGAGGTAGCATATGGATTATCCAATTATGAACAAGAAAGCAGTACGTAAAAATAAAGAGGTTAGAAAAGCACAAAAGTTTGCAAAGAAATATTATGGAAGAGTAAGAGGCATCGCACCAAAGGCAAGGCTGGATAAGATGATTTCTATGGAGCAGCTGCCATATAAAGATCTGACAGGAAAAATGGACAGCATACATACATTATTAGAAAGGAAACAACTTGAATTTGTATCTAAAGAAGATTTCCTAAGCTGGGTAGAGCAAAGTGGACTTACCGGACTGAGTGGAGACGGTTTTGCGACTGCAAGTAAACTAAGGAGCTTTTTTGAAACAAAAGAAAACGAGCGTTATTTAATTGTGAATGCTGTGAATTGCGATCCGGGACTGATTCATGATGAATGGATCATCGAAAACAGGCAGGATGCAGTGATCAGTGGGATTGAATGTATTAAGAAGTTCAGTTCGTTTGAGAAGGTCATGATTGCGACAAAAAGAAAACCATCAGCAGGTGACTCCACACTGCTTGTACAGGTTCCAAACCGTTATCCGATGGGTGAGGAGAGGATACTGATCGAAAATCTACTGGGAATCAGACTTGCTGCAAATGAGTATCCTACAGATCATGGAATTTTGGTCATGAATGTACAGACTATCATGGCGATCGGAATGGGCGAATTTGAAAGCAGATATTTGACGGTCACAGATATGACAAAGGCTAAGGGTGTGGTGGTAAAGACTCCGATTGGATTAAATATAACAGATGTTATCAAACAGGTAATGCCTGAAAACAAGGATGCATCTATTTATACAGGCTGTGGTGCCATGTCAGCACATTTGGCAGATGAAGCCGAAAAAGTGACATATTCTACGAATTTTATTGGTTATGGAAAAGCACCGGATTATGCAAATGCGACAGCATGCAAAGGTTGTGGCGGATGTACGAAACGATGTCCGGCAGGAGTAAGTGTACATAAAATTATACAGGCAGTGGAACGTAATGACAGAAGCAAAATAGACACATTTGGTGCGAAGAACTGTATTGGCTGCAGCAGTTGTACTTATATCTGCCATGCAGGAAAAAATGTAATGGAAATCGTTAGTGGAGTCATGGATTAAACGTTGTTCTGATATGTGGAAAAACGCTTTGGATAAGGTTCCTTATGGTCTGTTCTGTTGAGGAGATAATCGACACTGATGTTATAATAATCGGCAAGCTTGACCACCACTTCAATAGGAAGACCACGGGTGCCGTTTTCGAAGTGAGAATAAGAACGCTGTGAAATATTCAGGTATTCACTTATTGTATTTTGAGTCAGATCGGCATCTTCACGCAGGTTTCGAATACGCTCGTAGACCAATATAATCACCTCGTTTTCATCAAAATATTGCTGTCATTATTCTATCACAGAACAATTTGTTCTTCACAAAATCAGAACAATATGGACTGAAAGGGTATTGCAATTAGAACAAATGTTTGGTACAATGCAAACAGGAGGATTTGATATGGAACAGCTATCATTATTTGATGATCAGAGAGTACAGTCTGTTCCACTTGCGAGCAGGCTTCGACCTCATACATTAGAAGAATTCGTCGGACAGGAGCATCTGATCGGAAAAGGTAAGATGCTGCGTATGCTTATAGAGCGGGATCAGATATCATCTATGATATTCTGGGGACCACCCGGAGTGGGGAAAACGACATTGGCCAGCATCATAGCGGGCAGTACAAAATCCTCATTTATTGACTTTAGTGCCGTTACGAGTGGGATCAAGGAAATTAAAGAAGTGATGCACCAGGCAGAAGAAAGCCGAAAAGTCGGGATACGGACAGTTTTATTTATCGATGAGATTCATCGGTTTAATAAAGCACAGCAGGATGCATTTCTTCCATTTGTAGAAAAGGGAAGTATCATACTGATCGGTGCAACGACAGAAAATCCTTCCTTTGAAATAAATGCAGCTTTGTTATCACGCTGTAAGGTATTTGTATTAAAGGCACTGACACAGGAAAATTTAGTTGCTCTTTTGGATCAGGCGCTGAAGAATCAAAAAGGCTTTGGATGGCAGAATGTCATGATTAGTGAAAAACAGCTTCAGGCAATTGCCGGATTTTCAAACGGAGATGCAAGGACTGCGCTGAATACACTTGAGATGATCGTATTAAATGGAGAGATTACCGCAGATGGGGTCAGGATTACCGATGAAATCATGGCGCAATGCATCAGCAGAAAGTCTCTATTATATGATAAAACAGGCGAAGAGCATTATAATATTATTTCGGCACTACATAAATCAATGCGAAACAGTGATCCGGATGCTGCTATTTACTGGATGAACCGTATGTTGGCAGGTGGAGAAAATCCACTTTATATCGCACGCAGACTGATTAGGTTTGCGAGTGAGGATATTGGCATGGCTGACAGTCAGGCTCTGCTTGTTGCTGTGGCAGCTTATCAGGCATGTCACTTTAATGGAATGCCTGAGTGCGATGTCAATCTGACACATGCGGTGACTTATTTGTCTATGGCACCAAAATCAAATGCGCTATATGTAGCATGCGGAGCCAGCAAGGCAGATATTAGTGAAGAGCGTCAGGAGCCGGTACCGCTTAATCTGCGAAATGCCCCTACTGAGTTGATGAAGGAGCTTGAATATGGAAAAGGCTATCAATATGCGCATGACACACAAGAGAAGCTTACTGCGATGAGCTGTCTGCCTGATGCGATGAAAGACCATGAATATTATCATCCTACAGATCAGGGAAATGAAAGGGAAATTGCAGAACGGTTACGGGAAATCAAGGATTGGAAACGCAGTCATTCAGAAGGGAAGTCAGAATGAAACAAAGTGCCAAATTTTTTTCAAATAAAGAGTGTGAGTATTATCCATGTCATGAAGGAATCGAGGAAGTGAACTGTCTGTTTTGTTATTGCCCGCTTTATCGATTCGAAGAGTGTCTGGGTAATCCGTCTTATATCGAGAGAGATGGGAAACGTATCAAGTGCTGCACAGAATGCACATTTCCACATAAAGCGGAGCACTATGATCAGATTATGGAGTATTTAAAAACAAAAGGATAGGGACTTTTTACAGCCCCTTTTTCTTTCGCTCCTGTTTGATCTCATATAATTTTCCATCTGCTTTTTCTACCAAATCTATGCTGCTGGTCATGTCCGGCATGTATACTGCATATCCGATACTAATGGAGATATGGTATGTTTTCTTTGCCTGATCATTCAGAAAGTTTAATGTATCGGTAATCTGATTTTTCATATCGCAAATGTTTTTCTCAGACTGACATTCATATACAATCACAAATTCATCGCCACCATATCTTGATATGAAGCAATTATGTATTCCGCATGCTTTACGCAATGTGTCAGCTACTATTTTTAGTGCTTCATCGCCTTCAACATGACCATATGTGTCATTTATTTTCTTAAAAGAATCAATGTCAAGCATAAGCAGATAAAGCTGGTGTTTGTCATTTGAATTATTGATGCGTGATTCCAGATATTTATGAAAGCGAAAACGGTTATTTAGCCCGGTCAGTGGATCTAATGAAATCTGACGCTCTTGGAAGGATATGAACACGATCAAAAAGGAAAGTGATATTCCTACACATAAGGTTGGAATTTGCTGGTTAAAAAATTGAATCAGACCAAAGAACAGTGGCAAAATGATAAAAGAAGCTACTGTCCGGCATTCTAGTTTCTTAAGATGACTCTTTTCTAAAAATCCTACGATCAGTGCTTTTGCAGCAGAATATAGGATGTATGAATAAGCAATGATCGGTTGCAGGATGAAGAGCGGTCCTCTGTGATAAGTGTTGCTGCCATCTATGTAAAAAATCCATCCATTCCATAGGGAAGAAAAACAAAGGATAAATAGTAAGGTGATCGGAAGAAGTGCAACATAGTGTTTTACTTTATTTCGAAATGTCGGAAGGTCAAGTGTTACTTCAGAAAATAAGTACCATGAATAGCTAAGATGTCCAGCCTGAAACAGATAGAGAAAATTAAGAATATAGTTAGCAGAGCGTGGCAGTGCCAAAATGCCGCCCTCAAGAAGTGCCCAGAGAGAATCGAGCAGACATAGGATCAAAGCATTTGTTACTACATAGGAAAATAAGTGTTTGTTTCGTGACTTGCCACTATTTACATGCATTTTATACAAAATCAGTGATAGTATAAAAATGCATGTGGCATTGATTTCTAAATATAATGTAGTAACCATGTGATCACTCCTTTATTAGAAAAGTGTTTGCTTATAAAATAGTATATCATAAGGGAATATTATTCGGCAATGAAATGAAAATATTTACTGCTATTATGCAATTCATGATATAATTTAATCATGGGAGAGTTCTCACGAAGTGAGATACCCATGATCCATTTTACCTATCTTTTTGTGTGGTGTGCGAACGGGGGATAACGTATGCAGATCAGAGAATTCAGAGAACGAAATACAAAAGAATTAGTCTGGGTTTGGAATCAGACTCTGACGAAGGATTTAATATGTGAGAAAAACTTTAAACGAAAAGTTCTGGATGATGAAAATATGGACAAGAAACTGATGCTGGTCGCGGAAGCAAATCAGAAAATCGTCGGTTTTATCTTGGCTGTCAAACGCAAAGTTCCCTATCTGCAACGAGGCTTAGAGCCGGATGTTGCATGGATTACAGCCTTGGGCGTATTACCTGCATATCGTGGAATGGGGATTGCTGATACATTATTAACTGAAATGGAAATACGCTTAAGTGATTACGGAGCAAAAAAAATCGTTTTAGGGAATTATACGCCTAATTATTTTATGCCCGGAGTTGATATCGTAAATTATCCATGTGCAGAATTTCTGCTGGAAAAACATGATTATATGAGACGAGAGAGAGGCTTGTCCATGTACCGTAATTTGTTTGGTTACGAGATTCCAAAGCATATCGAAGAAAAGCAATATAAGGCAGAAGGTAATCATTATCAGTTTATCAAATATAAGAGTATTTACGAAAATAAGTTCATGAAATTTATGGAGAATAATTTCTCGGCTGATTGGTTCTATTTTGCAAAAAAGCTGATTGAAGAGGAGAAAGCTGAGGCATATATCTGGTTGTGTATCTCTCCGGAAGATCAGGTGGTGGGATATGCGCAGCGTGGCATTGATGATAACAGGACACGTTTTGGACCATTTGGTGTAGAAGAAAAATACAGAGATCAGAGTATAGGAAGTATTCTGATTGCAAATATGATGTTTGATATGGCATCACAGGGGATTTATCTGATTTATTTTATGACTACGGACGAGCCGGGTGCACGGTTTTATACAAAGCATGGCTTTCTGTCTTTGCGTGAATTCTTTCAATATAGAAAGGAACTTGAATCTTAATCAAGTTCCTTTCGTTAATCAATTATTTCATTCTTTAATCATTCATTTTATTTACTGTGACAATTACTTCTTTTTTCATTTCAACATTATTTCATTTCTTTCACTTCATCGAATTCCTTAAGTATTTCTTCTGATGGAGCCGGAGTCAGCAGGCTGACTACGATGATGCAGATTAAGCTCAGTGCAAATCCGATTAAAAGTGAGTAGATACCGGTAGCGGCACCGAGTGTCTGACCGGAAACCAATGGAATGTAGTCCCATACGATGACTGCGAGTGCACCGGAAGCGATACCTGCGACTGCACCCTGAAAGTTTGTACGTCTCCAGAATAAAGACATCAGTACGATCGGACCGAATGCAGAACCAAGACCTGCCCACGCATTTGACACTAGTCCCATGATCGAGCTGTTTGGATTCAGAGCGATCAGATATGCAATGACTGCAACGATGATAACAGTAACGCGGCTTACCACGAGGACCGTATTGTCTTTAGCATCTCTTTTGATAACGCCCTTAAATATATCCTCTGCCATACTTGATGCAGTTACCAGAAGCTGAGAATCAGCTGTAGACATGATAGCAGCAAGGATTCCACAAAGGAAAAGTCCACCGATGAAAGGAAGTGCAAACTGTTGTGTAAACATTTTTGTGATCATTTCGATGAAAACACTTTCGATGGATGCTGCCCCTTCACTGCCAAGGATGACCGGTGACAGATATGCACGACCAATCACACCGATGAAGCATGCAAATATAAGAGAAAGTGCAACCCAGACAATCGCTACGATTTTTGATTTCTTAAGCTCAGTTTCATTTTTGATTGCCATGAAACGGATCAGGATGTGAGGCATACCGCAGTAGCCAAGTCCCCATGCCAGATTTGAAATAATATCAACAGCTTTGATCGGCTCTCCACCATTATAAAACAAGTTGGTAAAGAAAGCAGAATCAACTCCTGTTGAGTTAATAATAGGAGCAATCTGATCAGCCCCGATTGAAAAATATGCAATGATTGGAATGATCAGAAGACCGATTAACATTAAGGTTCCTTGAATAAAATCAGTGGTACATACAGCAAGGAAGCCACCCATAAAAGTATAGGTAAGGATAACAATGGCTCCGATGGTGAGCGCAATTTTATAATCGATATTGAAGATAGAATTGAAAAGCTTTCCGCCGGCTGCCAGAGCAGATGCTGTATAAACTAAAAAGAAAATGATAATTGCAATAGATGAGACAAATAATAAAATTCTTTTTTCGTCATGAAATCTGTTTTGAAAATACATAGGAAGCGTTAACGAGTTTTTTGCACGGATCGTGTATTTACGTAAACGTCCAGAAATAAAAATCCAGTTGCAGACAGTTCCGATAAAGAGTCCGATGGCGATCCAGGACTGACCCGTACCAAGTGCATAGATTGCTCCCGGAAGTCCCATTAAGAGCCAGCCACTCATATCAGATGCCTGAGCAGAGAGGGCGGCAACAAATCCATTCAGATTTCTTCCACCTAAAAAATAGTCTTCTGTACTACTGTTTTGCTTCATACATGCAGCACCGATTACGATCATTAGCAGAAGATAGATCGCAAAAGCTATCAGTACCCATACAATAGCGCTGTTTGTCATGATAATTCCTCCTCATAAGTTTGTTTGAACACACATGTTTTATTATAGTATAAAAACCAGATAACGACAATAGGACAGAATTTAACAGAAAAAGAGCTTGACCTTTACGTTACGTCATAGTTTACACTATGTTTGAGTGAAAGGAGATTTTATTATGAGTAAGAAAAACAAGGAACATGAAAAGCAGATGCTTTCAAATGTTATTTCAATTAAAGCTGTTGATCCAACAGGAATTTATGAAAAGATTTTGGCATCGCCACAAGAAAAAAGAGATGACATTTACCGTTATGATCTGATGAAGCAGTTTGATAGGAAATGGGAATGTTTTCAGATTCCATTGAAAGCCGCAGCACCAGGTGGATATGACATTATTATGGCATCAGATATGCTAGGTTATCTGACTCCATCTATGATGGACGAGTCAATCAGACCATCTATTGAGGCAATGAAATCAGACCTGTTATGGAAGACTAGTGAGGAATCAGTGAAAAAATCGTTAATGAGGTTTACTCAAGCAGGAATTGATTTACCTGTTAAGGAATATCTTTATACGATTTTACTGGCAAATCCGGAGAGCCCTTATATCAAAAATAGTGATGGGTATTGTGGAGATGGTGGGATACCGGGATTCATTTTCGGAACCATAATTCCGAAACCGGAGACCATCAGGAGAATGCCAGCAGCACTGGCACATGAAGTAAACCATAATGTGAGATTTCAGTTTATTGAATGGAGAAATGACATTACACTTGCAGAAATGATGGTCAGTGAAGGGCTTGCGGAGAACTTCGCGACCTCATTGTACACGGAAGAGATGCTGGGACCATGGGTAGCTAAAACGGACATGGAAACACTGAATGACTATATCAAGCCGATTATTAAGGAAGGGCTTGGAGCACAGGGAATGGCGGAACTGAGTGCGTATCTGTATGGAGATGAATTTGCCATGCTAAGTAACTATAATCCGGTTGGACTGCCTTATTGCGCGGGTTATGCATGTGGCTATTATCTGATCAAATATTTCTTAAAGAAAACAGGAATGAGTATTGAAGAAGCGACTATTCTTCCGGCAGAAGACATCATGAGTCAGACAGAAGATTTCTGGAACGACTGATCGAGCTCATGATGTTACTTATGTGATCTGAAAGGATTCAGAACTGAATTTTGAATAGTATCTGCCGCTTGTGGCAGTGAATTTAAGGATACAGTAGTCAGGATCGGTTACACCTTCTTTATAATACATGGTGTCACCCTTTTGCCAGCATGATTCTTTGGTAGCAGCGTCTTCTAGTACTTCCATGGTACCCTTTAACATCACGCCACGGAAAAACCGAGTGTCTGCATAGTAAATGCAGGCATTTGGTTTTTTTCTGTATTGTGCCACACGCATGGAAGATGTATTGGTAGAAAAGTAAAATTCCTTGATTCCTACGATCTTTCGAGCCTGATTCATTGCTTTTGTATTAGGACAGCCATCTTCATCGATGGAGCTGACATAAGCAGTGCTTCTTTTTTGAATCAAAGTTCCAATTGTTTTTTCAATATCTCTCATCATATTTCGTACCTCCGATTTGAAGTTAGTGTTTGGGAATTGTGAAATTATTGAGTTTTTAAATTTTCTAGGTTAGATTATGAAGTATGCGGGTTAGGGTGGCTTCGAAAGTGAGAATTTCTTCATCGGTGAAACCTTGATAGAAGATCTTGTTCATCTTATTAGAAACCTCAACATAGCGGTCTTCCAGAAGCTTTGCCTGATCTGTTAATGTGATGCGGATCTGGCGTCTGTCTTTTGGATCCGGTGTACGGACAATGTGTCCGGCAGCCTCCATTCTATCAAGCATGCTGGTCAGTGTTGTCTTGGCAAGTCCAGTTTTTTTTGATAAATCCATAATTGACAGGTTATCATTTTGCCAGAGAACATATAAAATACGTCCCTGCGCTCCATTGAATTCTTCAATGTCTGACTCTGCCAAAAGTTTTTCAAATACAATTGAGATATGAACGATAAGTAATTGCGATAATGGATGACAGACAGTATAATAAGCAGGTAAGTTTTGTTTGTATGAAAGAGGATTATTGTGAAAAAGAAGAATGGACATATCATCAGTCAGGTCTATCCGGATTCGATCGCAGAGGAGATGGAGCTGGAAGCGGGAGATACGTTACTGACTGTTAATGGGAAAGAAATAGAGGATGTATTTGATTATCGTTATCTGATCAAGGACGAATATTTGGAATTACTGGTTCTCAAGAAGAACAAAGAAGAGTGGATTCTGGAAATTGATAAGGAGTATGACGATGATCTTGGAATGGAATTTGAAAATGGACTGATGAGCGATTACCGATCATGCTCGAATCAGTGTATGTTTTGTTTTATTGATCAAATGCCGCCAGGGATGCGTGAAACACTTTATTTTAAGGACGATGATTCCAGACTGTCATTTTTACAGGGTAATTATATTACTTTGACTAATATGAAAGAGAAGGATGTGGAGAGAATCATTCATATGCATCTTGCTCCGATTAATATTTCGATACAGACTACTAATCCACAGCTGCGCTGCAAGATGCTTCACAACAGATTTGCAGGTGAGAAACTAAAGTTTTTGGATCGTTTATATGAAGGACATGTTGAGATGAATGGGCAGATAGTCCTGTGTAAACATGTTAATGATGGAGAGGAACTGACTAGAAGCATTCGTGATCTATCTAAGTATCTGCCATTTATGAGGAGCGTATCAGTGGTCCCGGCCGGCATTACGAAATATCGTGAGGGGTTATATCCGCTGGAACTATTTACAAAGGAAGAGGCTTGCGCAGTGATCGATGAAATCGAGAAAGTGCAAACCGGATTTTATGAAACATATGGACTCCATTTTATCCATGCAAGCGATGAGTGGTACATCACAGCACAGCGTGATTTCCCGGAAGAGGAGCGCTATGACGGATATATTCAGCTGGAAAATGGAGTCGGAATGATGCGTATGCTTCTTTCAGAATTTGAAGAAGCATATCAGGAGATGCTGCAAAGCAGTGACTATCCGGACACAAGAGAGCATCTTGTGCGCACTGTAACCATTGCCACAGGAAAGCTGGCAGCAGGTACGATGCAAAAACTGGCGGATGAAATGATGAACGCATATCCAAATCTTAAAATTCATGTTTTCTGTATTCGCAATGATTTTTTTGGAGAGACTATTACAGTCTCCGGATTGGTCACAGGACAGGATTTGTTAAAGCAGTTAAGTGACCGAAAAAATAGAGGAGAGGATCTTGGAAACCTGTTACTGATTCCAAGTAATATGCTACGCATGGGAGAGCAGGTGTTCCTTGACGACATGACAGTTTCACAAATTGAGCAGGCTTTGGAAATGAAAGTGGTAGCAGTCGGTTCGGCGGCTTCTGACCTGATCGAAGCACTCACAGCGGATCATTATCAAAACGCACATGGCTCAGATGGGTTTGTATATGTGAAACATTATGATTAGAAAACAAGCAGCTAAACTTGAGTTCATAAATTTTCATAAACTCGAGTTTAGCATTATTTAACTTGACACTGATTCTGAATAAAACTATAATGATTCGCACACGAATCAGGACTTATCGTCAACTGTATCGGTGTGACAGAGAGGATGACAGAGAATGTTAAAAACGTTAGGCGCACAAATTAAGGAGTTCAAGAAAGAATCAATACTGACACCAGTGTGCATGATAGGGGAAGTAATCCTGGAAACTTTGATTCCACTAATGATGGCTTCCATCATTGATCAAGGGGTTGAAGGCGGGGACATCCAGCATATTTACAAGGTTGGCGGACTTATGGTGCTTACAGCCTGTTTAAGTCTGCTGTTTGGTGTGTTAGGCGGAAAATTTGGAGCAAGAGCATCGACCGGATTTGCCAGAAATTTAAGAAAATCCATGTACGACAATATTCAGACTTTTTCCTTTTCAAATATTGATAAATTCAGTACATCTGGTTTGATTACGAGATTAACGACAGATGTAACCAATCTGCAGAATGCATATCAGATGATACTTAGAATGTGTACAAGAGCACCGGCAAGCTTGATATTTGCAATGACAATGGCATTTTTGATCAACGCAAAGCTTGCAAGTGTTTACGTGGTAGCAGTTTTGTTTTTGGGATTATGCATGTTTCTGCTGATCAGAAAGGTGTCGAAGTATTTTGGTGTTGTATTCAAAAAGTATGATGATCTGAATGCCAGTGTACAGGAAAATGTTTCGGGAATCCGTGTAGTGAAAGCATATGTGCGTGAGGACTATGAGAACCAGAAGTTTAAAAAGGCAAGTGAAAATATTTACCGCATGTTTGTAAAAGCAGAAAGTGTTATTGCATTAAATGGTCCAATTATGCAGATTACTGTTTATGGCTGTATCCTGGCAATCAGCTGGCTTGGTGCCAAAATGATCGTAGGTGGCACATTGACAACCGGACAGATGATGAGTCTTTTGACTTACTGCATGAATATATTGATGAGTTTAATGATGCTTTCCATGATCTTTGTTATGGTAACGATGAGTATGGCGAGTGCAGAGCGTATTACAGAGGTGCTGAATGAAAAGGCAGATTTGTCTAATCCGGAGCATCCTGATTTTGAAATCAAGGATGGAAGCATCAAATTTGATCATGTGACCTTTCGTTACTATAAAGACAGTGAACGTCCTGTGCTTTCTGACATCAATGTTGAGATTAAAGCAGGAGAGACCATTGGTATCCTAGGCGGAACAGGAAGTGCGAAGACTTCTTTTATTAATCTGGTCAGCCGTCTATACGATGTCACTGAGGGAACAGTCAAGGTCGGCGGGAAGGATGTCAGGACCTACGACATGGAGACACTACGTAATGAAGTAGCTGTTGTCCTTCAAAAGAATGAATTATTCTCTGGTACGATCTTAGAAAATCTACGCTGGGGAAATAAAGATGCAACTGAAGAAGAGTGCAGGGAAGTATGCAGAATGGCGTGCTGTGATGAATTCATAGACCGCTTTAAAGATGGTTACAATACGTACATTGAGCAGGGTGGAACGAATGTGTCTGGCGGACAGAAGCAGAGACTTTGCATCGCGCGCGCCTTGTTGAAAAAACCGAAAATACTGATCTTGGATGATAGTACGAGTGCGGTAGATACTGCAACAGATGCAAAGATCAGAAGTGCACTTTCTACTTATCTAAGTGGTACGACAAAGCTCATCATCGCACAACGCATCAGCAGTGTGCAGGATGCTGATCGCATCATTGTGCTGGAAGATGGCATGATCAACGGAATCGGAACACATGATGAATTATTAAATAACAATGATATTTATAGAGATGTTTATGAGTCTCAGACTAGTGGAAGCGGAGACTTCGATTCGAATGGGGGTGAGCGATAATGGCAGAGCAGAATCAAAGAGTTCCCAAAGGTCCGATGAGACATAATATGCGCGGAATGAAGCCTCACGTAGAAAATCCCGGAGCAATCCTTAAACGTCTGTTAGGGTATATCATGAAATATTACGCAGTACATTGTGTAATCGTAGTCATTGCCATTATTGTCAACGTGCTCGCCAGCGTTAGAGGAACCTGGTTTATGCAGACACTAATTGATGGTTATATTTTGCCGTTGCTAAAGTCTGAAAATCCTGATTTTAGTGGACTTGCAGTAGCGCTCATAAAGATAGGTGGATTTTATCTGTGTGGCGCGCTTGCCGCCTATGTACAGGCACGGGTAATGGTCAATGTCAGTCAGGGAATATTAAAACGTCTGCGTGATGAGATGTTTACTCATATGGAAAGTCTTCCAATCAAATATTTTGATACACATGCACATGGCGACATTATGTCTATGTACACAAACGATGTCGATACACTCAGACAGATGATCAGCCAGAGTATTCCGCAGCTTTTATCCAGTGCGATCTCGATCGTCAGTGTTTTTATCAGTATGATTTTATTAAGTATTCCACTTACGGCAGTTACGCTGGTCATGGTAGGGGTTACACTGTTTTCAACAGCAAAACTGGCCGGTAGATCAGGTAAATACTTTAAGGCACAGCAGACGGATATAGGAACACTGAACGGTTATATTGAAGAGATGATGGAAGGGCAGAAGGTAGTAAAAGTATTCTGCCATGAGGAAGAGAGTATTGAGCAGTTTGATCAATTGAATCAGAAGCTTTTTCACAGTGCCGATCAGGCAAATAAATTTGCTAACATCCTGATGCCTGTCAATGCACAGATTGGAAATATCAGTTATGTGCTTTGTGCTATTGTGGGCGGAACACTTGCGATTGGTGGCTTTGGCGGATTCACACTTGGTAAACTTGCCAGCTTTCTAACCTATAATAAGAGCTTTAGTATGCCGATCAATCAGGTCAGCATGCAGCTGAACAGTATTGTTATGGCACTGGCAGGAGCTGATCGTGTCTTTAAATTGTTAGATGAAACACCGGAACTTGATGATGGCTATGTGACATTGGTAAATGCCAAGAAGGAAAACGGTGAACTGGTCGAGACAGAGGAACGTACAGGAATCTGGGCATGGAAGCATTATCATAAGACAGAGCAGACTACGACTTACGTAGAGTTAAAAGGCGATGTGGAATTTAATGATGTAGACTTTGGATATACGGATGATAAACTCGTACTGCGAAACATCAAAATGTTTGCGACACCTGGACAGAAGATTGCATTCGTTGGATCGACAGGAGCCGGAAAAACAACCATTACGAATTTGATCAACCGTTTCTATGATATTCAGGATGGAAAGATCCGTTATGATGGCATTAATATTAATAAGATCAAAAAAGATGATCTGCGTCATTCTCTTGGAATCGTACTTCAGGATACGCATTTGTTTACGGGTACTGTTATGGAAAATATCCGTTATGGAAACTTAAATGCAACAGATGAAGAGGTCATAGCGGCAGCACGTCTTGCAAATGCAGACAGCTTTATCAGAAAGCTTTCAGATGGTTATAATACAAAGCTTAAGGGGGATGGTTCTAATCTGAGCCAAGGACAGCGCCAGCTTTTGGCAATTGCCAGAGCAGCAATCGCAGATCCGCCGGTATTGATCCTTGATGAAGCGACCAGCTCCATTGATACACGTACAGAAAAAATCGTACAGTCTGGTACAGATCGTCTGATGAAGGGAAGGACCACATTTGTCATTGCACACAGACTTTCAACGGTTAAAAACAGTGATTGCATCATGGTACTCGAGCAGGGAGAGATCATCGAACGAGGTACGCATGATGAACTGATTGCAGAAAAGGGAAAATATTATCAATTATATACAGGATTAGTAATTAATTCATAAATTTTATCAAATTTTTATGAGTTGTTAAATAAAAATTCACGCTCCTATGTTAAAATGTATTTATAACAAACAAAATGGAGTGTTATCAATGAAAAAACATCTAAGCAAAGAGAAGGCAAAAGAACAAAGAAAAGAGGAAGCAGTGTTAATCAGCGAGACAGTCGTTGTTAATGAACTGGTTCCTTTTTTCTATGATGAAGAGGACAGCATGAAGAAAATTGCTGACATCAGTGAACAGTTCCTACAGACTATGGAGCCGATCTTATGTATGTATAATGCAGCAATGAATGCGATGACCTCCAGAATCAACATTATTAAAGATGAATTTAGTTTTCGGAACATACGCTGTCCGATCCACCATATTGACACGAGACTTAAGTCCGTATCCAGTATTCTTGGAAAGCTGGAAAAGAAGGACTACAATCTGACTCTGAGTGCTGCCTGCAATAATATCTATGACATTGCAGGGGTGCGTGTGATTTGTCCGTACATCAAGGATGTTTACATGATCAGAGACCGAATTATGGCGCAGGATGATCTGCGTATCATGGATATCAAGGATTACATAGAGCGTCCAAAACGAAATGGATATCGTAGTTTACATATGATTATTCGTGTTCCGGTTTATTTTATGAATAAAAAGCAGATGGTTCCGGTGGAACTGCAGATACGTACACAGGCTATGGATCTTTGGGCAAGTCTTGAGCATGACATCAAGTATAAGGCTGTCAATAAAGGTGAGGGAATTGATTTTACAGCAATGCTCTATGAATGCAGCGAGTTGATCTATCAGGCTGAGGAAAAGCTGGAAGCGATGAATGCTGTACTGGAGGAGACTTCTTATCAGTAACGTGTGGCGTTATAAAAGCTGTCAGTATTTCAATGGAGCATATCATGAGCGCAAGTTTTGCAATGTAAACAACAACGATTGCAATTCCTTGTTTTGTGCAAATTCGATATGATGATAAAAATACAGGTAACTGCGAAATGGTTTCATGAAATCTCATCTTAAGATTATGAGTTTCGCAATTGGCTGTGATCAAAATAAGGAATGAAGGAGAGAAAAATATGGTACTGGACAGAGCAGGACTTGCAGATAGAGAGGCGTGGACGAAAAAGGGGTATGAACTTCCGGAGTATGATTTGGATGTGATGATCAAACAGACAAAGGAGGAGCCATTTTGGATTCATTTTGGTGCCGGTAATATTTTTCGTGCATTTCAGGCAAATGTAGTACAGAAGCTGTTAAACAAAGGTGTATTGAATCGTGGACTGATTGTAACTGAGGGCTATGATTATGAAATTATTCAGAAGATGTATGCACCACATGATAATCTGTCTGTCCTGGTGACACTTAAGGCTGACGGACAGATACAAAAGACAGTGATCGGAAGCATTGCTGAATCATTGTGTCTTGATCGCGAATCAAAAGAGGAATTTGATCGTTTGAGAGAAATTTTTCGAGCAGATTCTCTTCAGATGGCAACTTTTACAATCACGGAAAAGGGTTACAGTCTCATCGATGGAAAAGGAGAAATTCTTGATCAGATTAAGTCTGATTTTGCTAAAGGTCCGCAGCATGCAGTTAGTTATATAGGAAAAGTTGCGTCACTTTTATTTGAACGATACAGTGCCGGCAAAAAGCCGATCGCTATGGTCAGCATGGATAACTGTTCTCACAACGGAGAGAAGCTTTATCAGGCTATCTTTGGATTTGCAAAGGCATGGGTAGAGAATGGTCAGGTAGAGAAGGAGTTTCTTGACTATGTAAATGATCCATCCATGGTGAGTTTTCCATTTACCATGATCGACAAGATCACACCGAGACCGGATGACTCTGTATGTAAACGCTTGCAGCAGGATCAGGTCGAAGCGCTTTTACCTATTGTTACATCAAAGAATACTTATGTGGCTCCATTTGTTAATGCTGAAGAATGTGAATATCTGGTCATCGAAGATCTGTTTCCGAATGGACGACCGAAGTTAGAGGCAGGCGGACTTATGCTTACAGACCGAGAAACGGTGGAACGGGTAGAACGAATGAAGGTGTGTACCTGCCTGAATCCGTTACATACAGCACTGGCAGTGTTTGGATGTCTGCTTGGTTATGATCTGATTTCAAAAGAAATGAAGGATCCGGCATTGAAAGCACTTGTTGAAAAAATCGGATATGATGAGGGACTTTTGGTAGTCACTGATCCGAAAATCATAGAGCCTCGTCGCTTTATTGATGAAGTTTTGCAGACCAGAATTCCAAACCCATTTATGCCGGATACACCACAGCGTATTGCAACTGATACGTCACAGAAGCTGGCAATCCGGTTTGGTGAGACAATCAAGGCTTATCAGCTCTCTGATCATCTTAAGGTGTCTGATCTTAAATTTATTCCGTTGGTGTTTGCAGCATGGCTACGTTATCTGATGGCAGTTGATGATCAAGGTAATTCGTTTACACTAAGCCCTGATCCGATGCTCTTGGTTGTCTGTCCTTATCTGGCAGATGTTAGGCTGGGAGAGGATTTTTCAGTGCATGAAACTGTGAAGCCGATTTTGGAAAATGAGGAGATTTTTGCAGTTGATCTTTTCAAGGTTGGTATGGGAGAAAAGGTGGAGCATCTTTTTTATGAAATGACCAGAGAAACAGGCGCTGTCAGAAAAGTGCTGGAACGAGAGCTATGCATTTCACATTAGAAGGTGAGTGAGGCATTGAAATGCAAGTTAGGCAAAACTTATTGACAAGTGATTACATGTGAAGTATCATTTTATCAGACTATGAGGAAAGCAGGAACTGGTATGACATTGAATGATATTTCTGTTGGAAAAAGTGGAATTATTACTGCGGTAGGCGGAGAGGGACCTCTTCGCCTTCGTTTATTGGATATGGGGATTATACCGAAAACAAAAGTGACGGTACAAAAAATTGCACCTCTTGGAGATCCGATCGAAATCCAGATCAGAGGTTATGAACTGACGATACGTGTTGCTGATGCGAAAATGATCGAAGTGACGGAGGTGAAAGAGTCATGATTTTTGCCTTAGTAGGTAATCAGAACTGTGGTAAAACAACGTTGTTTAATGTGCTGACAGGATCAAATCAGCATGTTGGGAATTTTCCCGGGGTGACGGTCGATCAGAAGATGGGAGAAATACGTCTGGCAAAAGACTGTTCAGTCGTTGATTTGCCCGGTATTTATTCGATCAGACCTTATTCAACGGAGGAAATCGTAACGAAGGATTTTATCCTGAATGAGAAACCAGATGGAATCATAAATATCCTGGATGCGACTAATATCGAGCGTAACCTGTATCTGACGCTGCAATTACTTGAACTGCACATTCCGATGGTGATAGCTCTGAATATGATGGATGAGGTGCGTGGCAATGGTGGAACGATTGATATCGCTATGATGTCAGAAGCATTGGGTGTTCCGGTTGTTCCAATCAGTGCGGTGAAAAACGAGGGTATTTCTGAATTGGTGGATCAGATTGTTCTGGTTTCTAAGAAGAAAATCTTTCCATCTATCATGGATTTCTGCCAGCCGGGACCTGTACACAGATGCATTCATGCTGTCTCGCATCTGATCGAAGATCATGCACAGGCGGTAGGCGTATCAGCGCGTTTTGCAGCTACAAAGCTGATCGAGGGAGATGTGGAATTTGCATCCAGACTGGAGCTTGTACAAAACGAATTAGATACGATTGAGCATACTGTGACTGAAATGGAGACAGATTATGAAATGGATCGAAATGCAGCTCTTGCTGATATGAGATACAGCTTCATCGAGGGCGTTTGCAATAAGGCTGTTGTTAAATGTCATGAGAGCAGGGAGCATAAACGTAGTGTAAAGATTGATAATGTGCTGACGAATAAATATCTGGCGCTGCCTTTGTTTGTCATCATTATGTTGCTGGTATTTTGGCTGACATTTGGTGTGATCGGTATTTTCTTATCGGATTTGCTGTCTATGGGGATCGATGCACTAACGCAGGTATGTGATTATGGTCTGCGTGTATACGGTATCAACCCTGTGGTACATAGCTTGATAATTGATGGTATTTTTCAGGGTGTTGGAAGTGTCCTTTCTTTCCTGCCGATCATTGTAGTGTTATTTTTCTTTCTGTCTATTCTCGAGGATACAGGTTACATGGCACGTGTGGCATTTGTTATGGATAAGCTGTTACGTAAAATTGGTTTATCGGGACGCAGCTTTGTACCGATGATCATAGGCTTTGGATGTTCTGTCCCGGCGATCATGGCGACTAGAACATTGTCATCTGAGCGTGACCGTAAAATGACGATTTTGTTGACTCCTTTTATGAGCTGTTCTGCCAAAATACCGATTTATGCGGTGTTCTGTGCAGCATTCTTTCCAAAGACATCAGCACTGGTCATGACAGGCATCTATCTTTTTGGAATGCTAATCGGTGTCATTGTGGCATTGATTCTTAATCGCACAACGTTTACCGGAAACCTGGTTCCTTTTGTCATGGAGCTTCCTAACTACAGACTGCCCTCTTTAAAGAGTGTCGGCATGCTGATGTGGGATAAGGCAAAGGACTTTCTTATGAAAGCATTTACTGTTATCTTTATTGCAACGATCGTAATTTGGTTTTTAGAAGCTTTTGATACGAGACTGAATTACGTGACAGATAGTACCAACAGCCTGCTTGCGGCTATCGGACAGTTGATCACACCTGTTTTTGCGCCACTCGGACTGGCGGATTGGCGTATCGTTACCTCTGTTATCGCCGGGCTGACGGCAAAAGAAGCTGTAGTCAGTACGATGAGTGTATTATGCGAAACGACCATGGATGGACTCAGCACATCACTGGGTACGATGTTCACTCCGTTGTCAGCGGTTAGTTTTTTAGTGTTCACCTTACTGTATACGCCGTGCATAGCAGCCATTGCAACCATCAGACGTGAGCTTGCCTCATGGAAGAAGACCGCTTTTGTGGTCTTGATGCAGTGTGTGATTGCCTGGGTTTGTGCATGTTTGATCTATCAGATTGGAATGCTGTTTTAAAAATCAATTTTTGAATCATATTTGATGAGAATATTGGGCTGATGTTACATATGATATAGAAAAGAATCAGGAATGATTGTTCATATGTTAAAATCAGCTCATTTTTTTGCGGGTGCTAATACAGCGGATGGATTTACTAATTACTTTGGTGATATCGTTTACATGAAAAATTGTACACATATGTACTATATTAAAGGTGGACCGGGGGTCGGAAAGAGTACATTTATGAAGAGGATGGGTGAAATCTATGAGAAGGATGATGCCGAAATCGTATATTATCATTGTTCCAGTGATCCGGACAGTCTGGATGGAGTG